>JBQCHW010000248.1:0-5770 GCA_051954315.1 Solirubrobacterales bacterium | reverse complement strand
CGGCTGACGAGCCGTTTGACCTCGAGGTCAAATCGCTCGACGAGCTGCGCTGAGCGGCAGCGCGGGACGGGCGGCTAGCGCTTCGCGGTCTTCTTCTTCTTGAGGACGAGTTCGACGAGGTGGGTGTCGGTGACGACCCCGGCCTGCCCGGCGAGCTTGGACTTCATCGTCACTTTGACCGTCAGCTTGCCGTGCTTTTTCAGAGCCGCGCGGCCGATCTTGGTCAGGGGCATGGCGATCTTGCGCGTCTGACCGCCCGGGACAGTGGTCCTGCCCTTGCCGACGGTGACCAGCTTCGGGAGCTTCTTGGCGGCGCTAGCCGTCGCTGGCCGGAACCTGATCCCGGCGGCGACGGCGCCCTTGGAAGTCCCCGTGGTGGTCACCGCACAGCTGGGCGCCCCGCAGTAGTACTTGGCGACGTAAGGCGGCGGGCCGCCGCCGACGAAGATCCGTTTGGTGATCCAGACGACTTTCGGTTTTTTCGCGCCCGGATGAGGCGGCGGCGCCTGCGGATGCAGGATCGGCCCCGCTTGCCCCGGTCCCGGCGTCTCGCCCGGCGGCGCCGCGGTGACCACGCGCCATGACGGATCCTTGCTCTTGCCGTCGCTGGTCAGCGGCTGGGCGCCGCCGGAGCCGTCGGCGTTGACGAGGTAGAGGTTCCGCGCACTGATTTCGCCGATCAGAGCGCCTTCGTAGACGATCCGCGAGCCGTCGGGGGACCAGGAGGCTTCGCGAACGTCGCCTTCACCGGGGCCCGCCAGCGGGTGGTCGCCGCTGCTATCGGCGTTCATCACCCGGTAGACCGTGGCGCCACTCGCGGCCGTCGCCCGGTAGACGATCCGGCCGCTGTCAGGAGACCAGGAGCTGAAGGTCCACTCCGTATACGGGCTCGGCGTGATCACGTCCGGGGTGCCGCTCCCGTCCGCGTTGGCGATGTCGAGGTTGACGTAGCCGAAGCCGGAGTTGTAGGCGTCGAAGGAGATCTTCTGGCCGTTCGGAGACCAGTTCGGTTCGTGCCCTTTGCCGTGGGCGAGCGGCTGGCCGATCCCGCCCTGCGAGGAGGCGATGAAGATCTGTTCCGGTTCGTTTTTGACCACCGCGTAGGCGATCTTCGAGCTGTCCGGCGACCAGGTCGGATGGCGCTTGGCGCCGCCACCGCCGATCTCCAGCGGGAAGACCGAAGTTCCGTCCGCGTTCTCGACCCAGACCTTGTCATCGCCGGCGTTGTTGCCGCGGGTGAAGGCGATGCGGCTGCCATCCGGCGACCAGGCGAGGTCGTCGATCGCCTTGCCTTCTTTCGGGAAGTCGCTGATCTGGGTGGCGAGGTTGATCGCATCGCCCGAAGCCGTCGCGTCCATCACGAAGACGTTCCATTCACCGTGTTCGTCTTTGTTTTTGAAGTCGCTGACGAAGGCGACCTTGGTCCCGTCCGGCGACCAGATCGCTTTGCCGTCGTAGCTGACGTTGCCGTTGTCGGTCAGGTTGGTGACCGCGCCCGGGTTGGCGGGGTCCATCAGGCAGACGTCGAGGTCGCACGTGTAGGCGATTTCGTTCTGCGCGAACGCCGCCGACGAGAAGCCGAAGGCGAAGGCTGCCGTGAGCAGCATCAGTGCGAGCGTGGACTGGTAGCGCACGGCGTCACCCTATCGCTAGGAACGCGGATGTAGAAATCGCCGCCGTCGGCGGCTGCGGCAGAATCGCCCGATGCCCCGCCCCGAGTTCGACCTCAGCGCCCAGCAGGCGCGGCGCCTCTCCCTCGCCGCTCAGGGCTTCGGCCGGGCGCGGCCGCGCGGGCGAGTCGACTCCAAGCACCTGCGGCGGGCGATCGACGACGTCGGCCTGCTCCAGCTCGACTCGGTCAACGTCTTCCTCCGCTCCCACTACATGCCGCTCTTCTCGCGACTCGGCCCCTACCCGCGCGAGGCCCTCGACCGGCTCGCCTGGCACGAGGAGGGGAAAGGGCACACGCGGCGGGCGCGGCGGCGGGACCTGTTCGAGTACTGGGGGCACGAAGCCTCGCTGCTGCCGGTCGAGCTGCAGCCGCTGCTGCGCTGGCGGATGGCGCGGGTCGACCAGTTCGCCTGGAAAGGCGTGCGGCGGATGGCGGCGGAGACGCAGCTGCTCGAGTTCGTCCTCGAGCAGGTCCGGGAGCACGGGCCGCTGCGGGCCGCCGACCTGTCGTTGGAGGGACGGCAGCGGGAGCCCGGCGAGATGTGGAGCTGGAGCGAAGAGAAGACCGCGCTCGAGTACCTGTTCTTCTCCGGCCAGGTGTGCGCAGCGCGGCGGGTCAACTTCGAGCGCCACTACGACCTGCCCGAGCGGGTGCTGCCGCGAGAGATCCTCGAGGCGCCGACCCCGACGCAGGAGGAGGCGCAGCGGCAGCTGCTCCTGATCGCCGCGAGGCGCCTCGGCGTCGCCACCGAGCCCGACCTGGGCGACTACTTCCGCCTGCCTCGGACCGAGTCGAAAGCGCGCGTCGCCGAGCTCGCGGAGGACGGCGCCCTGGTCCCGGTCGCGGTCGAGGGCTGGAGCCAGCCGGCTTACCTGGCGAGCGGCGAGCGCCCCACCGGCCTGCGCCGCGCCGCCTCAGCGCGGGCGCTGCTGACCCCGTTCGACCCCCTCGTCTGGGCGCGCGAGCGGACCGAGCGCCTCTTCAGCTTCCGCTACCGGATCGAGATCTACGTGCCGGCGCCGAAGCGCGTCTACGGCTACTACGTCCTCCCTTTCCTGCTCGGCGACGAGCTCGTCGCCCGCGTCGACCTCAAAAGCGACCGCCAGGCCGGCGTCCTCCGCGTCCAGAGCGCCTTCGCCGAGGAGGGCGCCGACCCGCTCCACGTCGCCGCCGAGCTGGCCGAGGAGCTGCGGGCGCTCAGCGAGTGGTTGGGGCTCGGCGGCGTCGCGGTCGGGCGCAAAGGCGACCTCGCCGCACCGCTGCGCAAGGCACTGAAGTAAGCCGGGGGCGCGGCCGGCAAACCGCTGGAGCTTCGAGCGCTCCGCCTAGCCCTGCTGCGAGCTGCCCGGCTCCCAGAGAGGTTCGTCCGGCCCGTTCGCCTCGCGGGCGAGGATGAAGAAGAGGTCGGAGAGCCGGTTCAAGTACTGCAGCGCCTCCGGACTCACGTCCTCGATCCGGATCGCCAACCGCTCCGCCCGCCGGCAAATCGTGCGGCAGACATGCAGGTAAGAAGCGAGCAGAGACCCACCGGGGATCACGAACGACTTCAGTGCCGGCAGCTCCGCGTTGACCTCGTCGCAGGCCGACTCCAGCCACTCCACGTATCCGGCCTCGATCCGCAGCCGCGACCGCCCCTCATCAGACGGCGGCGTCGCCAGGTCAGCCCCCAGGTCGAACAACTCGTTCTGAATCCGCCCCAGCCACTCCCGCCGCTCCCCCGGCACCTCACAAGCAGCCAGCGTCAGCCCCACAAAGGAGTTCAGCTCATCCACCACCCCATAAGCCTCGATCCGCGGATGGTCCTTTGCCACCCGGCTCATGTCCCCCAGGTGCGTCTCCCCCGAGTCGCCGAGGCGCGTGTAGATGCGGGTGAGGTTGACCACGCGGCGATTGTACCGGCGGGTCAGGAGCGAGCTAGAAAGTGGACCGCGTCGGCGAGCGCATCTTCCTTGGGATGCTGCGCGCAGAGCGCGGCCAGGGAGTCCACAAGAACCTCGTAGCCCGCAGGGGTGCGCGAGAACCGCGAAGAAAGGGCGATCACAATCCCGACGTGGCGGCGATTCGAGGCACCCCACTCCCCATAGAGACGCATGAAGTCAGCAACGTTCTCGCTGACGAGCGCCCGCCCCTCGCCGGCAGCCACCACCAGCAGCTCTTCGTCGGACAGCCCGCGCAGCGGATTCCGCTCATCGACCGCCTCGGCGTCTGCCCCCCGCTCGCGCAGCACCTGAGCCAAGCGGGCGGGATACATCTCGTCCAACAGCAGCTTCACGCGCCAAGTAGGTGTGACTCAGTCGCTGACGAGCGACTCGTAGTGAGCGGTTTCACGCTCGTGCAACTCGATCCTGGCCTCGACCTCCTCTGGAAACTCGGCCGCGTACCGCAGAGCCACCCTGACCCGATCGGGGGTAAGTGAGAGCTGCTCCGCCAAGCGCTCGGGAACATCCTGCTCGCCCCCGAGCTCTCGCGCCGCCCAGCAGATCTCCCATACGTCAGGACCAGCGGCAAGGCCCGCGCGTCGCCCCGCCGGCCCCGAACGGAAGACGATCCCCGGATGAGACTCAGCTCGGTCCCCCTCCTCGGCATACCGGCGCAAGGCATCAGAGAGCCGCTCTCCGCGCGCCTCAGCTCGGGCACGAATGCGCGCCGTCGTGTCCCGATTCATTCGCACCGATACATTGGCCGTCTCAGGCATTATTTACAACGTAGCACGCTGTCAACGTTTTAGCGCTACCTCCTCCAGCAGCTGCCGCCGGAACAGCTCGGTGCCGGCCGCGAACAGCAGCGCGAAGATGAGGAAACCGAGCGGTTTGTGGAAGGCGGTCACCGGGGCCCAGGCGATCAGCGCCAAGAAGATCACCAGCGCCGCGCCCCAGAGCCCGGCCGGGCTGCGCTCCGCGTAGGGCGCGATGTGGCGGCGGAGGGAGACCGCGGCCCGGGTCGGGCCGGCGAGGATGGCGGCGAGGGCAACAAGGAGGCCGAAGACGATCGCCGAGGTCGCGACCGTGACCAGCTCCGAGGTGCCGATGCTCCAGACCGCCGAGACCGCGGGTTCGGCGGCGGTCGTTTTGCTGAGGCCGCTGACCACATAAGTGCCGGCGAAGCCGCGCAGGGCGAACGCGAGCAGCCCGGCGACGATGAAGGCGAAGCCGACCGACCGCAGCGCCTCGCGCCGGCGCGGCGAGAGGTAGACCGCGAGGGCGAAGCAGAGGAGCGCGGCGAGCGTCAGCGCGATCGGCAGTTTGCGCAGGAGCTTGGCGATGTCCTGAGCCAGCGACAGTTCGTCGGACTTGAGGATCGTGATTTCGCCGGCTTCGGGCGGCAGCTTCTTGGCCAGCGCTTCGCCGGCTCCGGAGCCTTCGCCGATCTGGGCGAGGACGGCGGCGAGCCGCAGCTTCACTTCCCCGTTCCCGGTCGAGACCGCCGAACCGCCGCCGTTCAGCACCTGCAGCAGCTCTTCGTGCGCTTTGCGGTTGGCCGCTTCCCACAGCGCCTCGAAGCGCGGCGTCGCGAAGAGCCGTTCGGCCGCCTGCGGCGCCAGCTGCTCGAGCCCGCCCGCCGCGGCCGTGGCCAGCGGCGCCAGTTTCGGCGGCAGCGCTTCCCGCAGCCCGCCTTCGATGTCGGCGTTGGCGGTCAGTTCGTTCGCCAAATAGTCGGCAAGCCGGCTGCGCACCTCGTCGTTCTGGATCAGCCGCGTACTGGTGTCGACCCAGTTGTCCGTGTTGAGCGCCTGGCGATTGACCCAGATCGAGAAGATCGCCGCGAAGGCGAGGATCGTGCCGAGGACGAGGAGCGCGAGTGACCAGCGCGGATGGCCGGTGCGGAAGGTGGCTTTCATGCCGGGGAACCTAAAGGCAAGAATTCCTTTCCGCCTCATCGATTTCGGGTGACCTGCCCGGCACGCCGGTTAGGGTCATCGCCCGGATGCGCTGGATGGGACTGATCGCGGCCGGAGCAGCGATGGTGCTGATCCTCCTGGCGATGTCGCCGATGGAGGACCGCATGCAGGCCAACGGCCCCGGCATGGTCCCGTTCGAGCTGAACGGCGGCCAGAGCCACGCCGAAGAAATCCTCGCCGAATGGGGCGAGGACGGCCGC
>JBQCHW010000247.1:0-8392 GCA_051954315.1 Solirubrobacterales bacterium | reverse complement strand
ACACGGCGTAAGCGAATACGAGCACGGATCCGGCTACAACCTCATCGCCCTCCTCTTCGACGGCAACCTAGACGACACCCTCGACCTACTGGCCGATCTCGGAATCGACCCCGAAAGGCCCCCCTACCGCCCCGGCGGCCGCACCGAAGGCCACCGCATCTGCTTCGTCCGCGACCCCGACGGCTACCGCATCGAGCTGATCGGGGAGTAGCTGCTTACCCGGGGCTGATGCCGCCGCCGGCTGAGGGCGGGGCGGCGGGTTCGGGCTGGGGTTCGGGTTCGGGCGTGGGGGTTTCTTCTTCGGCGGGTTCTTCGGCTTCGGGCTTGTCTTTGCCCGCCCCTTCATTTTCTTCTTCGGCTTCTTCGCCTTCGTAGCTTTCTTCTTCTTCGTAGCCGCTGTCGTAGCCCGAGGAAGAGGTGTGTTCGCTGTCGAGGCCTTCGAGTTCGGGTTCGGTGCCGGTTTCGAATTCGGGGCAGTCGCCTTCGACGGCTTCCGACATGTAGTTGGCCCAGATCGGGCCGGCGGTGGGACCGCCGAAGCCGGTGTATTCGCGGCTGGTCGGGTGGCCGACCCAGACGGCGGTCGAGAAGAGGGGAGTGAAGCCGACGAACCAGGCGTCGGAGAGCTCCTCGGAGGTACCGGTCTTGCCGGCGGCGCTGGAGCAGCCCATCGAGGTGTAGCCGGCGCCGGTCCCCTGGGTGATCACGCCCTCGAGGATGCGGGTCACCTCGTAGGCCTGGCCCTCGGTGAGGACGCGTTCGCCGGAATCCTTCTCGAAGTCGTCGACTTTGCCGTTGGGGAACTCGACTTTGCTGACCGCGGTCGGATCGTGGTGGATGCCGCCGCTGGCGAGGGTCGCGTAGGCGTCGGCCATTTCCAGCGGCGTGACGCCGATCGCGAGACCGCCGATGCCCTCCGCGGGGACCGACTGCAGCGGCGATTCGATGCCCATTTCCTTCGCCGTCTTGGTCACTTCTTCGGACCCGACGTCGAGGTCGAGCTGGGCGTAGACCACATTGACCGAGTCCCAGGTAGCGCTTTCGAGGTTGTAGGTGCCACCGCCCTCGCCCTCGGAGTTGTTGACCGTCCAGGTGCCGCCGCCGGGAATTTCCAGGGTCTTCGGAGAGGTGCCGTCGTAGTAGGTCGTAGCGGGGTCGATCCCCTCCTTGACCGCGGTGGTGAGGACGAAGGTCTTGAACGACGACCCGGGCTGACGGTGCGCCTGCCAGGCGTAGTTGAACTGGGATTCGTCGGCGTAGCCTTCGGTCGAGGCGAGGGCGACGATCGCGCCGGTCTTCGGGTCGACCGAGGCCAGGCCGGCCGCCGGGCCCCCTTCGGGGTAACAGACCGAGCAGTAGTTTTCCACCGCGTATTCGGCCTTCGCCTGCAGGTCGGGGTCGATCGTCGTGTAGGCCTTCAGCCCGCCTTTGCGGACGGTGTTGATCCCGTATTTGTCGATCAGTTCGTTCTGGACCATGTCGAAGAGGAACGGGTCCTTGATCACCTGGTACTTGTCGCCGGGGTTGAGGCCGAGGCCGCGGGTCTTCGCTTCCTGGTATTCGGTGCCGGTGATGTAGCCCTGTTCCTGCATCACCAGCAGCACCTCGTTGCGCCGCTTCAGCGCCGCCTTCGGGTCGAGGAAGGGGTTGTATTCGGAGGGCGCCTGGGGCAGGCCCGCGAGCAGCGCCGCCTGAACCAGGGTGAGCTTTTTCGCCGGCTTGCTGAAGTAGGTCTGGGAAGCCGCCTCGGCGCCGACCGCGGTCTGACCTTCGACCGTCCCGTAGGGGGCGCTGTTGAGGTACTGGGTGAGGATCCAGTCCTTGCCGTGGGCTTCCTGGAGCTCGACGGCCAGGTGCGCTTCGATCAACTTTCGCTTCAGGGTGTTTTCCGGGTTGTGGATGTAGAGGTTGCGGACCAGCTGCTGGGTGATCGTCGAGGCACCCTGGACCGGCTTGCCTCCGGCCTGGATGTCCTTCCAGGCGGCGCGGGCGATGCCCTCGTAGTCGAGGGCGCCGTGGTGGAAGAAGTTCTTGTCCTCGATCGCGATCGTCGCGTCGCGCAGCACCTGCGGCTGGGACTTTTCCGGCAGCGGCTGGCGCACGTTTTCGGAGCGGATGAAGCCGATCAGGCTGCCGTCGGCGGCGTAGATCGCCGAGGAGCGGCCCTTCTGCACCGGCTTCAGGCTGGAAAGGGGCGGCGCCGAGTTGTACGTCTTGATCGCCCAAGCGGCCGCGATCCCACCGGCGATCAGCACAAGCGCAGCGAGAATCCCCAGGGGAATCGCGATCTTGTGCCAGAGAGGATGGTGCGGCTTGCGTCGCCGCCTGCGGACCCGCGTGGCCATGCGCTGCGGATTGTAGGGACGTGCGCGGCTCGGCACTCGCGGCGTCTTGAGCGCGCAAGGCGGGTTGCCGTCGAATAGGCTCGCGCCCGCAGGCGGCACCAAAGGGAGAGGAACAGACGTGAAACTTGTGATTGGGATCGTTCGCCCCGAGCAGGCGAACCAGGTCCTCGAGGCGCTGCACCGGGCCGAGGTCCGCGGCTTCTCGATGAGTCGGGTCCAGGGCCACGGCGGCGAGGTCGAGCGGGTCGAGACCTACCGCGGCACCACCGTGCAGATGGGGCTCTCGGAGAAGGTCCGCTTCGAGGTCGCGGTCTCCGACTCGTTCGTTGACAAGACGGTGTCGGCGATCTGCGAGGGCGGGCGCACCGGCGAAGTCGGCGACGGCAAGATCTTCGTCGTCCCGCTCGACCACGCGGTGCGGATCCGCACCGGCGACAGCGACGAGGGCGCCGTGACGCCGGTGAGCCGATGAACGCCGGGATCGACACGGGCGACACCGCCTGGATGCTGGTCGCGACGGCGCTGGTGCTGATGATGACGCCGGCGCTGGGGCTCTTCTATGCCGGCCTGGTGCGCTCGAAGAACACGCTCAACACCTTCATGATGAGCATCGCCGCGATCGCCGTGGCGACGGTGACCTGGGCGGCGGTCGGCTACTCGCTCGCCTTCGACGGCGACGGCGCGATCATCGGCGGGCTCGGCAACGCCTTCCTCAGCGGCGTCGACTTCGCCCCGCGCGAAGGGACGACGATCCCCGAGCTGGTCTTCTTCGCCTTCCAGGCGACCTTCTGCATCATCACCGTGGCCCTGGTCTCCGGGGCCGTGGTCGAGCGGATGCGCTTCGGCGCCTTCCTCGTCTTCGCGGCGCTGTGGTCGGTGCTCGTCTACGCCGTCCTCGCCCACTGGGCCTTCGGCGGCGGCTGGCTGATCTCCGGCGGCACGCTGGACTTCGCCGGCGGCGTCCCGGTCGAGATGGCCTCCGGCTTCTCGGCCCTGGCGGCGGCGCTGGTCGTCGGCGCCCGCAAGGAGTGGGGACGGCAGGCGCTGCTGCCTCACAACGCGGTCTACGTCCTGCTCGGGGCCGGCCTGCTGTGGTTCGGCTGGTTCGGCTTCAACGGCGGCAGCGGCTTCTCGACCGGGGACCCGAGCGTGCTCGCCTTCACCAACACCCTCCTCTGCCCCGCCTGCACGCTGGTCGTCTGGTTCGCGCTCGACCTGATCCGCGGCCGCAAAGTCACCGCGATCGGCGCCGCCACGGCGATCATCGTCGGCTGCGTCGCGATCACCCCGGCGGGCGGCTACGTCAGCCCCGGCTGGGCGATGCTGCTCGGGGCGCTGGCGGCGCTTCCCAGCTACGCGATCATCGTCTGGCGCACGCGGACCCGGGTCGACGAGACCCTCGACGTGCTCGCCGCCCACGGCACCGCGGGCTTCTTCGGGATCCTCTTCATCGGCTTCTTCGCCCAGGCCGACTGGAACGGCGTCTCCGACGGCCTCTTCTACGGCAACGCGGCGCAGCTCGGCGACCAGGCCCTGGCGGCGCTGGCGGCTCCGATCTATGCCTTTGTCGTCACCTTCGTCCTGCTGAAGCTGATCGGCGCGGTGATGCCGCTACGGGCGAGCGACCGTGAGGAGGCGATGGGCATGGACGTCGTCCAGCACGGCGAGGAGGCCTACGTCACCGGCGAGGGAGCGATCCTCCTCCTCCCCGACGACGTCGGCAAAGTCGCCGTCCCGGTAGCCGACCCGGGCTAGGCCGGGACCTTGAAAGAGCGCTTGGCTGGGGTCGGGTCTTTGTTGCCGGCGGCATCGGTGGCCCAGACCTTGAAGGTGTGGGAGCCGGGCTTGAAGGCCTTTGTAGGCCTTCGGCGAGGCGCAGGGCTTCGGCTTGGCCTTGTCGAGCTTGCAGGCGAAGGTCGATCCGCTCTCGCTGGAGCGGAAGGAGAACTTGGCCTTGCCTTGGGCGAGATTTTTGCCGGGGCCTTTGGCGATCGTCGTCTGGGGTGGGGTCAGGTCCTTGGAGCTGCCGCTGCCGCCGCCACTGCTGGTGCCCCCGCCAGGCGAATTCCCGCTGCCGCCGCCCGCACCCCCACCCCCACCTTCGCTCGGCGGCACCGGCCGCTGGTACTCGAAGGCGCCCTGATCGCGGACGGCGACGCCGTCGCCGTTGCCGTCGTTGGGGCGCGGGGCGCCGAGGAAGTCGGTGGCGAGGCCGCCGGCTGCCGGGTCGCCCGCATCGACCGAGGGCGAGTTCGCGGGCAGCGAGTAATCGCCGAGGAGGAGCGGGTCGGCGTCGATGTTCCCGGTGGTGAGGTCGGTGGAGCCGTTGCTGGTGCCGGTGTTCTGGAAGTTCGAGTAGCGCACGTTCAGGGTGGCGGTGCCGATCCCCGGCCCGGCGACGGTGGCGACTTTGTAGCCCGAGCCGAAGCCGCGCAGAATCGAGTTGGAGGCTTCGATCGACATGTCCCCGGGGCCGGAGCCGAAGCGCATCAATTCCATCGCGGGATGGGTGGCCCCGTTGGTGTTGACCGCCGTGAGGTGGTCGGCGATCACCGCCGAGTCTTCATTGGACGCGTCGGCGAAGAGGGCGATTCCGTCGTCGGTCTGGATGACTGAGTTCTCGACGCGAATGGTCCCCCCGCCGGCGATCGTCCCGTAGACCCGGGTGCCGCTCTCCCGCACCCGGCGGGCAGTCAGGTGGGCGCCCGCCGACGAGCCGGTGATCAGCCCCCAGCTCGCTCCTTCCAGCTCGGTGTCTTCAACCGTGGTCTCCCCCGTTTCGGCGTGGATCCCGTCGCGGATCGACCCTTCGAGGCCGCCGCCGTGGATCACCCCGTTTCGAATCGAGACGGTGCCGGCGGTGCGGATCGCGTTGGATTCGTCGTTGAAGCTGACGATGGCGAAGTCTTCGAGGCTGTCGTTGTCGAAGAGGACGATCGCCGAGCCGTATCCGGGCCCGTCGGGGAAGGACGAGGGGACCTCGATCGCGAGGTCGCGGAGGGCTATGTGGCGGTGCGATTCCCAGCTGAGGTTGACCACGTAGATGTTGGTGGTGCCGTCGCTGGTCAGGGTCGTCGCGGCGGGGCCGGCGCCGATCACGGTCAACGGGTCGGTTCCGTCCGGCTCGAAGGTGTCGGGGCTCGACGTGCCCGGTTCCGGCTCATAGGCGTTGTTCTCGGTGTAAGTGCCGGCGGCGACGTAGACGGTGTCCGCCTGGCCGTCTTCGCTGTTGGAGCTCATCGCTTCCTCCGGATCGGCCTTCGCTACTCCGGCCCCGCCAGGGCAGGCGGCCGTCGTCGGGACGCAGAACGTGGTCGCCGCGGCGCTCTCGGCCGCGAGGGCGAAAGCGCAGGCGGCGGTGGACAGGACGATGAGGAGCTTCTTCTTCCCAGGCACGCCGGGCAGCATAAGGCTTGCTGACCCTGCCTTTTCGGCAGCTAGCCGGATTGCTACGCGCGCAGGCGGTAGCCGCGGCTGAAGAGGCGGAGGTTGAAGAGGAAGAGGGCCGTGGTCGCGGCGGTGAGGGCGAGCAGGGAGAGGGCGATGCTTACTTCGGTGAAGCCGACGAAGCCGTAGCGGACCAGGTTGATCATGTAGAAGATCGGGTCGAAGCGGGTCAGGGTCTCGAAGGGCTGCGGCAGCAGCGCGGCGGAGTAGAAGACGCCACCGAGGAAGATCAGCGGCTGCAGGACGAAGGTCTGGGCGAAGGCGACGTCATCGAACTGTTCGGCGCGGACGCCGATCAGGACGCCGAGCTGGCTGAAGAAGAAGCCGACCAGGGCCAGGGACGGGATCAGCACGAGGACGTTTTCGACCGGGAGCCCGACGAGGATCACCGAGACGACGAAGGTGAGGAACGCCACCGTCAGCCCGCGCATGAAGCCGCCGAGCGAGAAGGCGAGCAGCAGCTCCATCGGCGAGGCGGGCGAGGAGAGCTGGTCCTGGATCGCGCCCTGGAACTTCTGCTGGAGGATCGAGGAGCTGTTATTGGAGAAGGCGTTGGTCGAGAAGGCCATCATGATCAGCCCGGGGATGACGAAGAGGATGTAGTCGATCCCGTGCAGGTGCTTGATCCGCGAGCCCAGCGCCGCCCCGAAGACGGTGATGTAGAGGAACGTTTCCAGCATCGGCGCGCCGATCGTCTGCTTCTTGATCTTCAGGAAGCGGTTGCACTCGCGGCGCCAGAGCGTCGCGAAGCGGATCTGCGCGGCGCTCACGCCTCGACCTCGTCGGCACTGAGCTCGATGTGGGAGCGCGAGAGCTCTTTGCGGCCGACCAGCGCCAGGTAGGCGTCCTCGAGGTTGGGGACGTCGAAGCGCTCGGCCAGTTCGGGGCTGGTGCCCTCGGCGACGATCTGCCCGTCGGCGATGAAGGCGATGCGATCGCAGAGCTGCTCCGCCTCCTCCAGGTAGTGCGTGGTGAGCAGGATCGTCGTCCCCTCCTGGTTGATTTTCTGGACGTAGTGCCAGAGCTCGAGCCGCAGCTCGACGTCGACACCGGCGGTCGGCTCGTCGAGGATCAGCAGGCGCGGCCGGTGCATCACCGCGCGGGCCAGGATCAGCCGCCGTTTCATCCCGCCCGAGAGGGTGCGGGTGCGTTCGTTCCGCTTCTCGGTCAGGGAAAAGGTTTCGAGCAGCTCCTTGGCGCGCTCGCGGCGCTCGCGCTTGGGCATCCCGAAGTAGCCGGCGTGGTAGTCGAGGGTCTCCTCGACGGTGAGGAACCAGTCGACGTTGGGCTCCTGCGGGGCGAGGCCGACCGCCTGGCGGGCCTCGGCGTAGTTGTCGATCGCGTCGTGGCCGAAGATCGAGATCGAGCCGCCGGTCGGCTGCGCGAGCCCGGTCGTGCAGTGGATCAGCGTCGACTTGCCGGCGCCGTTGGGCCCGAGCAGGCCGAAGAACTCCCCCTCCTCGATGTCAAGGGAGACGCCGCGCAGCGCCTCCACCCCGGTCGGGTAGCGCTTCTCCAGGTCGGTGATGTCGAGAGCCTTCATGCCGCGGACGACTCTAGCCACCCGCGGCGTGCGGCTCAGCCGATGCGCTTCCGGGGCGGGTCGAGCGGGACCTGGAGGGTGTTGAGGGTCATCGCCAGCATCTCGTAGTGGCCGATCAGCAGGCAGAGCTCGATCAAGAGGCGGTCGTCGAGGGCGGCGGCGAGGCGTGCCCAGGTCTCATCGCCGATCTTGCCGTCGGCGTGCGTCTCGTCGCAGGCACGGAGGAGCGCCTGCTGGTGCGGCGTCCAGCCGGGGGCGTCGGGGCCCGAGCGCACCCGCTCGACCTCCTCGGCGCTGAGGCCGGCTTTGCGGCCGAGCCGCTCATGATGGGAGCGCTCGTAGGCGCAGCCGGTGTTGTCGGAGACGCGGAGGATCACCAGCTCGGTGTCGCGGCGCGGCAGCTTGCCGCCCGGCATCAGCCCACCAGCGAAGAAGAGCCAGCGGCGGAAGAGGCCGCGGTTGCGCGCCAGCGTCGTGAACACGTTCGGCGGCCGGCCGCCGCTGGCCCGCCCGATCGCCCAGACGATCGCCACGTTCAGCGGCCCGATCCGGCGGCGGCTGCCGGGAGAAATGCGCGGCTGGTCATCCATCTCCCTCCCCTACCCACAAGCGGTCGCGTATAAGTGCGGGGTGCCCGCGCCGCTGCTTGCCGTCGATGCGCCCTCGATGTTGTTTCGCGCCTTTTACGCGCTGCCGAAGACGATCGTGGGGCCGGATGGGCAGCCGGTGAATGCGCTGCTGGGGACGGCTAACTTGATCTTGCGGGAGGTCGAAGTGCACGAGCCGCGGGCGGTGGTCCTCTGCTTCGGTCCCGACGCGGCGGCCTACCGGACCGAGCTCTATCCCGCCTACCACGCCGAGCGCGAGGAGGCGATGCCCGCCGAGCTGCCGCACCAGTTCGTCGCCTGCCGCGAGTTCTTCGAGGCCTTCGGATGGACGGTGGAGACGGCGGAGGACCTCGAGGCCGATGACCTGCTCGGGACCTACGCGCGGCTGGAGGCCGAGGCGGGCGGCCACGCCCTGCTTCTCACCGGCGACCGCGACATGTACCAGTGCG
>JBQCHW010000246.1:0-5208 GCA_051954315.1 Solirubrobacterales bacterium | reverse complement strand
CGGGTCGCCGGCAAGGACGCGGTCGGCACCGCACTCGCCCTCGCCCGCTTCCACGACGGCAGCTTCGGCTGGAACGTCAACGACCCCGGCCACGGCTATGTCCTCGCCTCCGCCGACTCTCCCGCCAGCGCCCCCGCGGCGGCGGCGCTCTCGGCCTCGGGCACCTGGGGCCCGCTTCTGCTCACGGACGACCCCGGTAGGCTGCCCGAAGCCCTCCGCGAATACTTCCTCGACGTGAAGCCCGGATACACCACCGACCCCACCCGCGCCTTCTACAACCACGTCTGGGTGATCGGCGATCAGGACGCGATCGACGTCGCTCAGCAGGCCGAAGTCAACGAATTGGCCGAACTGACGCAGATCGGCGGCGGCGAATGAGCGAGTCGGAGAACCCGCAGCTGCTCGGCGGCGCCAAAGAGCTGACCGCCGAGGACATCCGCGCCCTCGCCGGCCCCGTCACCCCTCACTTCTCGCTGCAGATCCGCAATCGCATCCGCCGCCTGATCGAGCCGCTGCCCGCCGGCCATCCGGCCCGCGTCGAAGGCGAGAAGCAGATCGCCCGCCTCGAAGCGCTCTCCCAGCACAGCGGCGAGCCCCGCGACGGGCTCGGGATCTCGCATTGAAGTACCTGGCGCCGGGCGTCTGGCGGCTGAAGGAGTTCCCGGCCCCGACGATCAACTGCTACCTCGCCGAGGACGTCCTCATCGACGCCGGCCGCACCTGGGACCGGCGGCGGATCTTCGCCGAGCTCGAGGGCCGCGATCTCTCGATGGTCGCCCTCACCCACGTCCACCCCGACCACCAGGGAGTCGCCAAAGACGTCTGCGAGGCGCGCGGCGTCCCGCTCGCCTGCCACGCCGAGGACGTCGACGCGATGGAAGGCCGGCGGCCGGTGCAGGAGGCCTCCGCCTCGAACCCGGTCAACCGCCTGATCGCCTCGATCTGGCAGGGCCCGCCGTACAAGGTCGAGCGGGTGCTGCAGGAGGGCGACGAGGTCGCCGGCTTCCGCGTCGTCCACACCCCCGGCCACTCGCGCGGCCACGTCCTCTTCTTCCGTGAGAGCGACCGCGTGGTCATCTGCGGCGACGTGATCCGCAACATGAGCTACGCGACCGGGCTGCCGGGGATCAAGGAGCCGCCGCCGCTCTTCACTTACGACATGGCCGAGAACCGCCGCTCGATCCGCAAGCTCGCCGAGCTAGAGCCCTCGCTGATCCTCCCCGGCCACGGCCCCGCCGTGACCGACATCGGCGCCTTCGAGCGCTTCGTCGCCTCCCTGCCCGGGTAGGGAGGCGACATGAACAAACTCCGGAGCAGACGCCCGTCGCCGGCGATGGTGGTCGCGGTCATCGCCCTGATCGCCGCCCTAGCCGGCACCGCCTACGCATCGCAGAAGATCAACGGCAACCTGATCGAGAAGCAGTCGATCGGCGCCGGCAAGCTGAAGAAGAAGACCCTGACCGGGTTCCAGATCAACACCAACAAGCTCGGCACGGTGCCGTTCGCGAAGGTCGCGACCCACACCTTCTGGGCAGTCGTCAACAACCCGGCGAGCCCCGGCAACGCCGCGCTCGCCCGGGCCAGCGGCCCCAACATCACCGCGACCGAGGGTGGCGGCGCCGTCACCGTCACCTTCCCGTTCAACGTGACCGGCTGCGCCGACGTCGCCGCCCGCAACAACGCCGGCACCACGGTCCCGCAGGCGGGCTACGCCCAGACCAACACCTCCGCCGCCAACCCCAACGCGATCGAGGTCCGCACGAAAGACAAAGCCGGCAACAACGAGGACGCCGACTTCCATTTGATCGTGATCTGCCCCTAGGCATAGGATCGGCCCGTGGAACGACGCACGGTCGAGGAAGGGATCGCCAAGCCCGAGCAGGCGCGCGAGCTGGCGATCCAGCGGCTGAAGATGCGGCAGGACTTCAAGGGCATCGCCGCCGGCGGTGCCCTTGTCGTCGCCGTTTCCTTCCTGATCTGGCTCTTGGCCGACGTCGACCTGCCCTGGCCCGTCTGGGTGGCAATCGGCGTCGCCATCCTCCTCGTCGTGCAGGGCTGGAAGGCCTACGGCTCCAGCAACCAGATCACCGAGGCCGACGTCCAGCGCGAGATCGAACGGGGTTAGTCCGCGGCGGGCAGCCGGGCTTGCCGCATGTCGACGCGGCTGCCTTTGAAGGGCACGCCCTCGGCGCGGAGTAGCGCCCGTTGTCGGTCCCCCTTGGCGAGCGAGCCGTCGGCACGGACCACGCGCCACCAGGGCAGGTCGGGATCGTCGTCGTGAAACAGGACGGTCCCGGCAAACCGCGGCGCCCCTGGCGACACGTCCCCATAGGTCCGCACGAACCCCTCCGGGATGGAGCGCACCCGCTCCAGCACCTCCGGCTCGCTCATGCGGCCGGGCCGAAGGCGTCGATGATGCGGTTCTGGAACTCGCTCAGCTCCTCGGGGGAGATGAAGTAGGTGGGCGGGGTGAGGAAGAGGCCGTCGGCGCGCTCGGCGGTCGATTCGACGCGGGCGCGGACCTTGTCGAGGGGGCCGGCGGCGCAGTAGGCCTCGACCATCTCGTCGCTGATCGCGGCGGGGACGGCGGCGAGGTCGCCGCGGCGGAAGGCCTCGCCGGCCGCGACGGCGTTATCGGCGAAGCCGTGCAGCTCCCAAAGGGGCATATAGGTCTTGACGGTGGCGTAGAAGGAGATCGTGCGGCGAGCCATGTCGAGGGCGCGGCCCTCGTCGTCGTCGATCGCGCAGCAGACGGTCGGCAGGTAGTCGAAGGAGGAGCGCTCGCGGCCCGAGCGGCTGAGCCCCTCCTCGAACGCCGGCACCACCACCTCGTCGATCCAGCGCAGGCTCTGGATCGGGTGCCCGATCAGGCCGTCGGCGACGTCGCCGGCCATCCGCGCCATCCCCGCCTGCACGGCGGCGGTGTAGATCGGCACCGCCTCGCGCGGCGCCGGGTGCGGGCGTACCCAGCCCTTGATGTCGATGTCGTAGTACTCGCCCTCGTAGCGGATCGGCTCGCCGGCGCTCGCCTGCCGCATGATCAGCCGCGTCGCCTCGATCGCCTCGCGCAGGTGCGGCGCCGGGCGGCCGTAGTCGGCGTTGTGCCAGGTCTCGTTCAGGCGTTTGACCCCGGCGCCCATCCCGAGCCGGAAGCGACCGCCCGACATCTCGTCGACGTCGAGCGCCGAGATCGCGTGGATGAAGGGGCTGCGGGTGAAGGCCCAGACGATCCCCGTCGCGACCCCGATCCGCTCGGTCTTCGCCGCCAGGTAGGTCGCCTGGGTGACGGCGCTGCGGAATAGCTCCGGCGCCCAGACGCACTCGACGCCCGCCGCCTCGGCCCGCAGCGTCTCCGCCTCCATGTCGGCGACCGAGGTGCCGATCGCGGCGACGGAGATGCGGTCGAGGGCGCCCATCTCCGCGTCCGAACTGCTCAGTCGTCAGCCGGAGCGGTAGCGCCGGCGAGTACGGCGTCCGCGACCTGTTCGCGGTGCCACTTGGCGTCGCCGAGGGAGGCGGCGTTGGCGCGACCGCGCTTGAGGAAGAAGTGGAGGTCGTGCTCCCAGGTGAAGCCGATGCCGCCGTGGACCTGGATCGCCGCGTCGGGGACCCGCCAGCCGGCGTCGGAGGCGTAGGCCTTGGCCATCGAAGCGGCGAGCGGCAGCGACTCCGGCTCGGCGTCGGCGGCCCAGGCGGCGCCGTAGACGGCCGAGCGCGAGTTCTCGGTCTCGAGCAGCATCTGCGCCAAGCGATGGGAGACGGCCTGGTAGGCGCCGATCGGGCGGCCGAACTGCTGGCGGTCTTTGGCGTAGGCGACCGACATCTCGAGCGCCCGCTGCGCCAGCCCGGTCGACTCCGCCGCCAAGGCGACGCAGGCGCGCTGGAACACCGGCCAGTAGTCCTCGGTGCTCCCGGGCAGCGTGTTCTCCGGCGCGACCGCGACGTTCTCGAGGCGGACCGAGGAGACGCGGCGGGTCGGGTCGATCGACTCCTCCGGGATCACCGTCACCCCGTCGGCCGTGCTCTCCACGACGTGGCGGTGGCCGTCGGAGGTGGCGACGAGGAAGAAGTCGGCGCCGGCGGCGTCCATCACCAGAGTCTTTTCGCCGCTGAGGACGGTCCCGTCGCCGTTCGAGCTGGCGGCCATCGCGAACTTGTTCGGCTCGGCCGGGCGCCCGGCGTCGGTCAGGGCCGGCGTCCCCCGCAGCTCGCCGGCGGCGAGCGGCGCCAGCCAGCGCTCCTTCTGCTCGTCGGAGCCGGCAAACGTCAACGCCAGCCCGGCGATCGTGTTCGAGAGCAGCGGCGAGGGCGCGCAGACGTAGCCCATCTCCTCGAAGAGGACGGCGAGGTCGACGATCCCGAGCCCCTGCCCACCCCACTCCTCCGGCAGCGCCAGCCCGGCCCAGCCGAGCTCGGCCATCTCCTTCCAGAGGCCCTCGTCAAAGCCGGTCTCGCTCGCCGCGATCTCGCGCATCCGCTCGGATTTGAAGCGGGAGGCGAGGAAGTCGTGGGCGGTCTGCCTGATCGCCTGCTGCTCGTCGGTGAGGTCGAAGTACATGGTGAGGGAGCCCGTCGCTCTAGCGCAGACGCGGCAGGCCCAGGACCCGCTCGGCGATGATGTTTTTGAGGATGTCGGTGGTCCCGCCCTCGATCGAGTTGGCGCGGGAGCGGAGGAAGCTGTACTGCCAGGCGCCGCCGGCGACCGCGTGCTCGGAGCCGCGCGCCAGCTGCGAGTAGGCGCCCTCGATCTCGAGCGCCAGCTCGGTCAGGTCCTGGTTGATGTCGGCCCACTGCCACTTGCCCAGCGAGCCCTCCGGCCCGGGGATGCCCGACTGCATCGTCTTGGTCAGGCCGCGGTAGGCGTTCAGCCGCATCGTCTCCACCTCGATGTAGAGCTGGGCGATGCGCTGGCGGAAGTAGGGGTCGTCGGCGGCGGTACCGCCGTTGGAAGGCGTTTCCTGCGCCAGCTTCGAGAGCCGGCCGAGGGCGTTCTGGATCTGCGAGATCGCCCCGAAGGCGAGCCCGGCGCGCTCGTTCATCAGCGTCGTGATCGCGACCGCCCAGCCGTTGCCAACGCCGCCGACGACGTTGGCGTCGGGCACCCGCGCCTCCTCGAAGAAGACCTCGTTGAACTCGCCCTCGCCGGTGATCTGGACCAGCGGCCGCGTCTGCACCGCGTCCTGCTCCATGTCCATGAGGAAGTAGGTG
>JBQCHW010000245.1:0-2809 GCA_051954315.1 Solirubrobacterales bacterium | reverse complement strand
CACGAGGGCGCCGCCGCAGGTGCCGGGAGCGTGCTCGGAGTCGCGGGGCGGGTCATATGATGGGGCGGCCGTCCCGCCGCTTCCCGCCCAGGGGGAAGCGGGGGAGTACGAGACCAGGGTCGAGACCATCGCCGTAAAGCGCGCATCCGAGAGCGACGCCCGATCGCGCATGATCGTCGCGATGACGCAGGCGGCTGCCCGCTACGGCTACCGGGACACCAGCGTCGCTCGGGTGGTCGAGCAGGCAGGCGTCTCCCGCGCCACCTTCTACGAGCACTTCGCCGACAAGGAAGCGTGCTTCCTCGCCGCCTTCGAGCGCGCCGCCGGCCGGATCGCGCTCGTCCTGCCGCAGATCGAAGCCGAGCGCTCGCCGACCGTGCGGGCCGAGCAGCTTTTGGATGACCTGCTGACCAACATCGTCCGCGACCCGGCCGCGGCCCGGATCCTCATGCTCGAGGCACGAGCCGGCGGCCCGCGGGTGCGAAAGGCGTACGAGCGGTTCGTGATCGCGGTGGCCACCACCCTGGACAACTGGCTGTGTGGGCCCGGCGAGAACGGCTACCGCCTCGACATCACCGGCCGGGCGATCATGGAGGGGATCGGCGGGATCTTGGTGGTCCGGGTCTTCCACGGCCAGACCGCCCAGCTGCCGGTGCTGCGCGACGACATTCTCGCCTGGGTCTACGCCTACTCGGTGCCGGAAGAGCAGTCGCCGGCGACTCTGGCGCAGTGGCGCCACCTGGGCGCCGTGATGCCGCGGGTCGTGCCCGAGCCGCAGCCCGGCGGGGGCCGGCGACTGCCCCGGGGGCGCAGCGCGGCGCCGGCGGGGGCGGTGGCCAGCGAGCACCGCGAGCGGATCGTCGCCGCGACGATGGCCCTGACTCGCAGCAAGGGATACGAAGCGATGACCGTCGCCGACGTCGTCAAGGCCGCCGCCGTCACCCGCGAGGCCTTCTATGACCTCTTCCGCAACAAAGAGGACGTCTTCCTCGCTGCCCAGACGGCGGTCCTGCAGCAGAGCATCTCCCGCACCGCCGCCGCCTACTTCGAGGCCGACAGCTGGCCGGAGCGTGCCTGGGCGGGGCTCGAGGCCCTGCTCGGCCTGGTCGCGGCCGAGCCCGACCTCGTCTACCTCGACGGGTTCGAGAGCTACTCGGTCGGAGCCGCCGCGGTGCGCCGCTCGTTCGACAACCTGATGGCCTACACGCTGTTCCTCGAGGACGGCTACCGGCAGGGCCCGGGGGCGGAACGCTTGCCTCGCCTCTGCTCGGAGGCGATCGGCAACTCGATCCTCGGGCTGATGCGCTGGGAGGTGCTGGAAGGCCGCACCGAGGAGATGATGAAGCTGCTTCCTCAGGCCGCGTACCTGACCCTGGCGCCGTTCCTCGGCTCGGCGGCCGGGCGCGAGTTCGTCGAAGCCAAGGTCGCAGCCCGGGTCAAGCCGCGACGCCGTGCACGAGGTTCTCGCGACCGCGAGACGGGTCAGGCTCAGACGGCCTGAGGACCGCGCGCACGCTTTCGCGAAGTTCCGGACGCAGGCTGTAGCGGGTCGCCGGGCGGCCGGGCGTCTCGCCATCGCTTTCCGCCGCGTGTTCCTCGATCACACCGACGGAGACGAGGGCGTCGAGGTGGCGGCGCAGCGTCTGGCTGCTCGCCGGTCCCTGGCTCGCGAGGTCCGACGTGGTCGCCTCGTCGACCCGACTGAGCGAGCGCAGGATCCCCAGCCTGGTCGGATCGGCGACCACCTCCAGCCACCTCGCCGCCATCTTCACCACCCCCTCCGGGGGATCGCTGATCCGTGCTCTGCTGCTCTTCATGTACACGACTGGTTTTTTCTGAGACGCGTCTGTCGAGCAGACCCAAGGATGGGGAGATCAACAAACAAGGCTATTTCCAAAGGCAGAAGAATTATACACACGGTCACTCTCTAAACCGCAAGGTCTGCATAGGAGTCAGGATTGAACGGTCATGGTTTTTTTGAGAGGTAGCGTTTTGTCAATCGCCTCTGCGAGACTTGGGCGATGAAGATGCGCGCCGCGGTCCTGGAGCGGTTCGGGGAGCCACTCGTCGTCCAGGAGGTGGAGCTGGCCGAGCCCAGGGCCGGCGAGGTGCTGGTGCGGCTGGCCGCCTGCGGCGTCTGCCACACCGACCTCTACACCGCCTCCGGCGCCGATCCCTCCGGCTACGCGCCGGCGGTCCTCGGGCACGAGGGCGCCGGCGTCGTCGAGAAGGTGGGGGAGGGGGTCTCTTCGGTGGCGCCGGGCGACCACGTCGTCACCCTCTTCTCGCCCCAGTGCCGCGAGTGCGTCCACTGCCGCGACGAGCGCACCAACCTCTGCCTGGCGATCCGCGAGGAGCAGAACCAGGGGCACCTGCCCGACGGCACCACGCGGATCTCCCGCGACGGCGAGGACGTCCGCCACTTCATGGGCTGCTCGACCTTTGCCGAGTACACGGTGATGCCGGAGATCGCCCTGGCGAAGATCAATCCCGAGGCGCCGTTCGAGCACGCCTGCCTCTTCGCCTGCGGGCTCTCGACCGGCCTCGGCGCCGCGATCAACACCGCCGCCGTCACCCCCGGCAGCACCTGCGCGGTCTTCGGCGCCGGCATGGTCGGGCTCGGCGCCGTCGCCGGCTGCCGCCTGCAGGGCGCGGAGCGAATCGTCTGCGTCGACCTGTCCGAGTCGCGGCTCGGGCTCGCGCACGACCATGGCGCGACCGACACGCTCGTCGGCGGCGACGGCATCGTCGAGCAGATCGTCGAGCTGACGGGCGGCTTCGGCGCCGACTACACCTTCGAGGCGACCGG
>JBQCHW010000244.1:0-12496 GCA_051954315.1 Solirubrobacterales bacterium | reverse complement strand
GGCGCACCTACGAGGTCCGCGCCCGCCGCGCGGTGATCGCCGCCGGCGGCGCCTTCGGGACCCCGGAGCTGCTGCTGCGCTCGGGTCTCGGTGGCAATCAGGTCGGCCGCAACTTCCACATCCACCCCGCCTGCTGGGTCGGCGCCCGCTACGAGGAGGAGGTCCGCGGCTGGGACGGCGTGATGCAGAGCTTCTACGTCGACGAGTGGGAGCCGCAGGGCGTCCTGCTCGAGGCGACCTTCACCCCGCTCGCCTTCGGCGGCGCCTGGCTGGCTGGGACCGGCGCCGACCACCAGCGCTCGCTGCTCGAGTTCGGCCGCGTCGGCTCGATCGGCGTCCACCTCTCCGACCGCTCGCAGGGGACGGTCGGCCTCGGCAACGACGGCTCGATCCGCGCCGCCTACAAGCTGACCCGCGAGGACGCCGACCGAGTCCACTTCGGGATCTCCCGCGCCGCCGAAGTCCACTTCGCCGCCGGCGCCGCCGAGGTCTACCCGAACATCCCCCGCTTCGGGGCCCTGAAGCGCGGCGATCTGGCGGCCTTCGAAGCGGCGCGGCTGAAGACCTCGGAGCTGCGGCTGGAGGCCTTCCACCCGATGGGCACGGCGCGGATCAGCGCCGATCCCCGTCGCGGGGTGTGTGCCGCCGACGGCTCGGTCCGCGGCACCGAGAACCTCTACGTCGCCGACGCCTCGCTCTTCCCCACTTCGGTCGGCGTCAACCCGATGATGACGATCATCGCCTTCGCCAAGCAGGTCTCACGCGCGGTCGCCGGCAACCCGGCCCGGGTCCTACTTCGTGCTTAGGCGCTCGGAGATCTCGGCGAACGAGGAGCCCTCTTCTTCCATCCCCCGGTAGCCGCCGTAGGCGACGAGGGCGGAGAGGATCAGGCCGAGGAAGACGCCCCACTCGCGATCGCTGCCGCCTGGCGGGTCGATGATCCGGTAGAGGACCAGCAGCACGCAGAGGCCGCCGAGGATCGTCACCACCGGGTTGAACGGAAAGTCGATCAGCGCGTCGGAGGCCTTGGCGATGACCGAGCCGACGGTGACCACCACGGTGAGGAAGAGGATCAGGTCGATGAAGTCAAACGACTCCCAGGCGTTGAAAGTGATGCTGCCGCCGATCCCCAGCGCCTCGCCCGGGTAGTCGAACCCGAACCACGCGAACCACATCGAGATCAGGAGGGCGATCGCCGCGCCACCCGCGATCTTCTCTCCCGTAGTCAGCTTGTTGAGATCCATCGCTTCCTCCTCCTAGGTGGTCCGCAGTCTTGCTGCCTGCAGCGTGTTCGAGAGCAACATCGCGATCGTCATCGGGCCGACGCCGCCGGGGACCGGGGTGATCGCGGATGCGACCTGGGCCGCAGCCTCGTAGTCGACGTCGCCGGCGAGGCCGTCCTCGAGCCGGTTCATGCCGACGTCGATGACGACGGCGCCGGGCTTGACCGCCTCGGCCCCGAGCAGGCGGGGCACCCCGACAGCGGCGACGAGGATGTCGGCGCGGCGGCAGGTGGCGTCGAGGTCGCGGGTGCGCGAGTGGCACATGGTCACGGTCGCGTTCGCCCCCAGCAGCAGCCGGGCGACCGGCACCCCGACGAGCTTCGAGCGCCCGACCACGACTGCCTCGGCGCCCTCCAGCTCGACGCCCTCGTGGGCGAGCAGTTCCATCACTCCGGCGGGGGTGCACGGCACCAGCCCCGGCGTCCCGTGGGCGAGCAGCCCGGCGTTGACCGGCGTCAGCCCGTCGACGTCCTTCTTCGGGTCGATCGCCTGGACGATCGCGTCGGAGTCGATGTGCGCCGGCAGCGGCAGCTGGACGAGGATCCCGTCGATCTCGTCGTCCTCTCCAAGCTCGCGCACCAGGTCGAGCAGCTCCTCCTCGCGAATCGAAGCCTCCGGCCCGTGGTGGATCGAGCGCATCCCGACCTCCTCGGTCGTCCGGCGCTTGTTGGCGACGTAGATCTCCGAGGCGGGGTCGTCGCCGACCAGCACCGTCGCCAGCCCGGGCGTGCGGCCGGTCTCCGCCTTGTAGGCCTCGACGTCGACCTTGACCCGCTCGCGCACCGCCGCGGCAACCGCTTTGCCGTCGATCACCCGTGCAGCCACGGCTACCGCCTGCGGATCGGGGCGTAGTCGGCCATCAGCTTGCGCTCGGTCCCGTCGCCGGAGAAGCGGACGATGATCACGCCCCCCGGCTCGACCCCGGTCACCACGCCGTCGCCGAAGCTGGCGTGGACGACGTCGTCGCCGGTCTGCAGCTCCAGCGCCGGCCCCGGGTCGAGCGGCTGCACCGGTTCCACGGTGTTAGTGGTCGGCGTCCCCCAGCTGGTGCTGAGACCCTGGGAGGCGGTCGAGTGGCGCTCGGTCAGTTCGACCGGGATCTCGTCGACGAAGCGCGAGGGCAGGTTGCGCTCGGAGCGCCCGAAGAGGCTCCGCTCGCGCGCCCAGGTCATATAGAGGCGGCGGCGGGCACGGGTGATGCCGACGTAACAGAGCCGCCGCTCCTCCTCTTCGCCGCCCTCTTCCAGCGCCCGCAGGTGCGGGAAGGCGCCGTCCTCGCAGCCGACGATGAAGACCGTGTCGTACTCGAGCCCCTTGGCGTTGTGGAGGGTCATCAGCGTCACCAGCTCCTGCTCCTCCTTCAGCGAGTCCTGCTCGCTGTAGAGCGAGATCTGCTGCAGGTACTCCTCCAGCGGCGGCACCTCGCTGTCGCCCTCGCGTTCGCGCTCGATGTCGAACTCCGCGGCGCCGGCGATCAGCGCTTCGAGGTTCTCGCCCCGCCCTTCGGCCTCGACCGTGCGCTCGGCCGCCAGCGCTTCCAGGTAGCCGCTCTCGTTCAGGACCGTCTCCAGCAGCGTCGCCACCGGCCCTTCTTCGTCGGCGCGTTCGCGCAGCGTCGCCATGATCTCGTAGAAGCGCCCGACCGACTTGATCGCCGCGCCGCTCAAACCCGGTACCTCCTCGACCCGCTCGATCACCTCCCAGATCGGCAGCCCGGTGGTGTTCGCGTGCGAGGCGAGCCGCCCCTGGGTGGTGTTGCCGATCCCGCGCCGCGGCGAGTTGACGATCCGGGTGAAGGAGACGAGGTCGGCCGGGTTGACCAGCAGGCTGAGGTAGGCGACCGCGTCCTTGATCTCGGCCCGCTCGTAGAACTTGGTCCCGCCGATCACCTGGTAGGGGACGTCGAAGCGGTTGAGCGTGTCCTCCAGCACCCGGCTCATCGCGTTGGTCCGGTAGAAGACGGCGACGTCGGAGCGGGCGAGCCCGTGCTCCTCCCCCAGCCGCTCGATCTCCCCCGCGACCCAGCGCGCCTCCTCGTGCTCGTCGCCGAGCTCGGAGAGCTGGACCAGCTCTCCGCCCTTCTCCTCGGTCCAGAGCTCCTTCGGCCGCCGTTCGCGGTTGCGTTCGACGACCGCGTTGGCGGCGTTCAGCACGACCTCGGTCGAGCGGTAGTTCTGCTCGAGCTTGACCATGTCGGCCTGCGGGAAGTCGCGCTCGAAGTCGAGGATGTTGCGGATGTCGGCGTGGCGGAAGCCGTAGATCGACTGGTCCTCGTCGCCGACCACCATCAGGTTGCCGTGCTCGGAGGCGAGCAGCTGCAGCAGCCGGTACTGGGCGTGGTTGGTGTCCTGGTACTCGTCGACGAGGACATGGCGGAAGGTGCGGCGCCAGCGCTCGCGCACCTCCTCGAACAGCTCCATCGCGTTGACCGTGCGGACCAGCAGGTCGTCGAAGTCCATCGCGTTGGCTTCGAGCATCCGCTTCTCGTAGAGCGGGAAGGCTTCGGCGACGACTTCCTCGAAGACGCTGCCCTGCATTTCCGCGTAGGCGGAGGCGTCGATCAGCTGGTTCTTGGCGCCGGAGATCTTCGCGTGGACCGCCCGCGGCGGGAACCGTTTCGGGTCGACCCCGAGCTCTGAGAGGCAACGTTTCAGCATCCGCAGCGAGTCGGCCTGGTCGTAGATCGTGAAGCCCTTCGAGTAGCCGAGCCGCTCGGCGTCGACCCTCAGCATCCGCGCGCAGGCCGAGTGGAAGGTCGTCACCCACATCGCCCGCACCGAGCGGCCGACCAGCTGACCGACCCGCTCGCGCATCTCCGCCGCGGCCTTGTTGGTGAAGGTGATCGCGAGGATCTCCCCCGGCCGCGCTTCGCCCGTCGCCAGCAGGTAGGCGATCCGGTGGGTGAGGACGCGGGTCTTGCCCGAGCCGGCGCCGGCGAGGACCAGCAGCGGCCCGCCGCTGTGTTCGGTCGCCTCGCGCTGGGGGCCGTTGAGGCCGGAGAGCAGCCGCTCGATCCGGTCGGCGCCGGGCTCGGTAGGCGCCGCAGGCGGCTGCGAATGCGCCTCAGAAGAAGTGTCGAAGTGCTCCTGCAGACTCACCCGCCGAGCATAGCCATGGCCTCGGCGGGGACCCCCGCCTCAGATCGCGCTTTCCGCGGCCGTGCAATCGGGAGAGACGTCGCTGTCTCCGAAGAACAGCTCCTGCAGTTCCGCGTCGCTCATCCGTTCCATGCGATCGATCCAACAGCTGACGTTTCTCACCTCCTGCGGCGATTGCGCTTTCAGCATCCCGTAGCGGCCCAGTTGCAGGATCAGGTGAGCGGAGTCGAAATCGACGAAGCCGACTATCTCATTGAACTTCCACCTGCCCTGGCGCTTGATGAAGGCGTACCGCACCTTCTGCCCGTCGAAAAAGGAGCCCTTGAAGGCGACGAGGGCGCCGCCTGAGTCACCGTCTACATCTATGTGGGAGACCTCGACCTCCTTCGGTTGTTCCAAGAAGGGATCCAGTGCCGATTCTTCGCACGCGGTGATTGCCGCCTTTCCCTCGCGATTGCTCGTGCTTTCGAGAAAGTGGAGCGTGTCGAACTTCAGGCACCCCTCCGGTCCCGAGACCGGTCCCAACTCGACCGTAGAAGCGAGGATCATCCTTTTCAGCGCCTCCCGTTCGCTGCTCTCGCCGCATGACGCAAGCGCCAGAAGCCCGAGGATCACTAGAGCCGCCGACGCTATCCGAGCTCGCGAGGAGATTGCCAAGGCTCTTCGCTCAGCCGCCAGCCGAGGAGCGCCCGGTGCGGGGCTCGATCTTCGCCACCTCGGCCGAGGGGCCGTTGCCGCCGTCGAGGCGCGCCAGGCGCTGCTCGACCTCGGCGATCCGCTCGGAGAGCGCTTTGATCGCGTCGGCGATCGGGTCGGGAAGGTGGATCCAGTCTGCGTCGGGGCCTTCGACCCGCTTGCCTTCAAGCTTGACCGGGTGGCCGGGATTGCCAACCACGGTCGCGCCCGGCGGCACGTCCTCGACGACGACCGTGTTGGCGCCGATCTTCGCCCCGTCGCCGACCGCGATCGGGCCCAGCAGCTTCGCCCCGGAGCCGACGGTTACGTTGTTGCCGAGGGTCGGGTGGCGCTTACCGCGCTGGAAGCCGGTACCGCCGAGCGTCACCCCCTGGTAGAGCGTCACGCAGCTGCCGATCGCCGCGGTCTCGCCGATCACCACGCCGGAGCCGTGGTCGATGAAGAACTCGTTGCCGATCTGGGCGGCGGGATGGATCTCGATCCCGGTGATCGCCCGGGTCAGGTAGGCGATCGTCCGCGGCAGCAGCGGCACGCCGGCTTCCATCAGCGCGTGCGCGGCCCGGTGGGCGAGCAGCGCCTGGACCCCGGCCCAGCTCGTGAGGATCTCGATGGTGGAGACGCCCGGCGCCGCCGGGTCGCGCTCGCGCGCGGCCCGTACGTCCGCGCGAATCTCCTTGAGCAGCCGTTTCCAGCGGTTCATGGTGAGAAGAAGGGTAGGGACATGTAGCGCTCCCCCGAGTCGCAGACGATCGTCACCACCCGCTTCCCCGCCATCTCCGGGCGGCCCGCGACCTCCAGGGCCGCCCAGATATTGGCGCCGGCGGAGATGCCGGAGAGGATCCCCTCCTCCTTCGCCACCCGCCGCGCCGTCTCCAGCGCATCCTCGTCGCCGACCGGCAGCACCTCGTCGACGACGCTGCGGTCGAGGACCTCGGGGACGAAGCCGGCGCCGATGCCCTGGATTTTGTGCGGTCCCGGCTTGCCGCCGGAGAGCACCGGCGAGCTCGCGGGCTCGACCGCCACCACCTTCGCCTCCGGCGCCCGCTCCTTCAGCATCCGGCCGACCCCGGTGATCGTGCCGCCGGTGCCGACCCCGGCGACGAAGGCGCCGATCTCGCCGTCGGTGTCACGCCAAATCTCCTCGGCGGTCGTGCAGCGGTGGACCTCGGCGTTGGCGGGGTTCGAGAACTGCATAGGCATGAACCCTTTGCGCTGGTCACGGATCTCCTCCGCCAAGGCGACTGCCTCGTTCATACCCCCAAGCGAAGGCGTCTCCCGCACCTCGGCGCCGTAGGCCCGCAACAGCTTCGCCCGCTCTCGGCTCATTCCCTCCGGCAAGGTCAAGATCAGCTCATAGCCGCGCGCCGCGCAGACCATCGCCAGCGCGATCCCCGTATTCCCACTCGTCGGCTCCACCACCACTGCCCGCCCCGGCCGGATCAGCCCCTCCTCTTCGGCCGCGTCGATCATCGCCACCCCGATCCGGTCCTTCACCGACCCGCCCGGATTGAAGTACTCCAGCTTCACGCACACCTGCCCCCCCAGCCCCTCCCCGAGCCGGTCGAGCTGCACCATCGGCGTATTGCCGACGACAGCGGAAGCCTCAGCCCCGATCCTCATCAGATGCTCAGGCCGCGGCGCCGCGCGTGTCGGTAGGTGAAGGCAGCGTCTCCAGCAGATTCCGAGGGAGATGCTTGCTGGCAGACCAAATCTCTATCGCCACGACGGCATCGCTAGCGGAGTCATGGTCGATCAACCCCCACTCGACCTCCTCGCTGACGACATCCTCTGACTCTCCGGTCGGAAGCCAAGCGATATCTGCCTCTCGGTCGTAATAGGCAAAGCGGTCGCTCATCCGTATTGAGGATATCCCCGCGCGACCATCCGACGTCATCGCTGCATCCGATCTCGCAAAACCCAAAGGCTGACGATCCGAGCCGCCCCTGGATCTCCAAGCACGGGATGGTCGTAGACCACCGCGAATCGTCGCCCGTCCGCCCGAGAGCCATACAAGCGCGAGTCGGCGTCGCCCCGATTCAAGGCCCGCGAAGCATGCTCCTGCCTGATCAATGTTTCGACCTCCCTTGGGGTCAGCCCCCGCTGAGCTGCGCGCTTCAGCGCATGACTGGTCCAATAGATCCGCCACACCATGACCCCCTAAGGGAACGGGGGGCATCCTTCTTCCCACCCCTGGAAGCACCAGACCGGAAATAGCGGGATGCAACTCGCGACTCGAGCGTGGCGGGTCAGTGGACGTGGTCGACTCTGAAGGAGCGGGCGGCAGGTGAGCCGTCGATGACGCCGTCCTTCACCGCCCGGACGAGGAAGAGGTACCTACCAGGAGCGAGCTTGTAGATCTTCGGCGGCTTGCAGGCCTTGTACTTGATCGGGGTGAGCTTGCCTTTGCGCTTCTTCCTCAAGGCGCATTCGAAGGCTGCGCCAGTGGTTGAAGACGAGAAGCGGAACTTCACCTTGGCCCTCTTGCCCTTGGTCTTGAAGAGCTTCTTGCCTTTGGCGAGCGTCGTCTCGGGGGCTGGAGGCGGCGGCGGATTGCCCCCGTCGTTCGGGGCGCCGCCGCCGCTTGGCGCCGGCGCGGGAGGCGGTTCGACGCCGCTGATACGGACTACAGCCGGTTCGACGCCTTTGACTTCGTTTTTCGTCAGCGTCACCCAGAGCGTGCCGCCAGGGCCGGCGGTGATCTGGCGGGCGGATTCGAGCGGAAGTCCCGTGATCGGGGTGGTGAGCTGCCCGTCGGTGGTGACACGCGCGAGCTGGCCGAAAGCGAACTGGACGATCCAGTAAGCGCCATCCCCTCCGAAGGCGACCCCGAAGGGATCGCCGAGCAGTTCGAACGACTGGGCCGGGTTCGGCGGCGAGATCAGGCCGGCTTTCTCCGGCACCGCCAGCGGCGCCGTAAAGGCGATCTGCCCGTTCGGGCCACCGGCGACTCCCTGCGAGGGCCCGTCGGTCGCGAAGTCTTTCTGGGTGCCGGCCGTCGTGAAGGTGACGACCCTGTTGCCGCCGCTCTGATCGGCGACCACGACCAGCGAGCCGGCGACCTCGATGTCCTTCGGAGCGAGTTCTCCTTCAAGCGAGACCGCCTGCGCGCCTTCGGGGTTGGCGGCCGAGAAGTGGACGACGCTGTTCTGCGAAGCCACCCAGAGCAGGCCGTCGGGCCCGGTGATGACCTGCCCACCGTTGTTGATCGTGTTGACGGTGAAGGTCTGGGCGCTGCCGACCGGATCGCCCGGCGCGAACTTGGTCACCGCGTTGATCGTCGGAACCCAAAGATTGCCGTCCGGTCCAGCGGCAATGCCGTTCGTTCCCGAGATCCCCGGCAAGTCGAATTCCTGAACTTCTCCCCCCGGCGTCACCCTGGCGACGTCGTTCCCGCCCCCAACCGTCAGCCAGACGTTGCCATCAGGCCCAGCAACGATCTTGTTGTTCGCATCGATTTCCGAAGCAACCGGAAACGTCCCATTGATCGCCGGCGCAGCGGAGGCCGACGCAGCTGCGGACAGGCAGGCCACGAGGATGCAGACCGAAAAAACGAACTTAAAGGCGATTCTCCTCATGTCGGAGGAGTCTATCCCGGCCCTGAGAACTACGCGACAGGCAGGGGAGCGTCCGTCAGAGTGGCCGTGGCAACGTGCAGCGGCCCTCTCTGCTCGCCCTCGTCGGCGAGATAAAGCGCAATCCCCTCCTGGAGCGACTCAAGCAGCTCGTCGAGGGTATGGCCGGAGGCGAAGCAGCCAGGCAGCTCGGCAACGTCGGCCCAATAGCTGCCGTCCTCAATGTGGATGCGGGCAGTTAGCTCCATAAATTTAGGTCTCCTCATCTTAACCCCGCTTGCTTCAGAATCGTTTGGGTTAGCCAAGGCGAATAGTCGCCGCCTCTGTGCTGCGGAAGCGTGATCGGGCGGCATCCCGGCTTCGTCATCTTCACCTGGTGCTTGCCGCCTCGAGACTGCGTCCAGCCGTGCTGCTTCAGCAGCTTGATCGCCTTCTTCTGACTGAGAACGTTCTTCGCCGGCACCCAGGTCCAAGGGAGAATTCTCTCCCCCGGCCGACGCCAAACTCCTCGGAGCGAGCTAGATGAAGTACATGCCGCTGCCGGCCTCTTCGGCCTCGCGGCGGGCTACTTCGGCGATCGTGGTCTGGCCAAAGACTTTGCGGAGGGCGGCTACGCCCTCGGCCCAGATGCCGCCGGCCTCGTCGGCCTCGTCGCCGACTTTGCCGTCGAGGGCCTGGACGACGTCGAGGACGGTGATCTCTTCGGCGGGGCGCGAGAGGGTGTAGCCGCCGCGCATGCCACGGTGGCTGGTCAGCAGGCCGGCGCGGCGCAGGGTCGAGAAGAGCTGCTCGAGGAACTGCTCGGGGATGTCGCGGCGCTCGGCCAGCTCTTTGATCGGCACCGGCCGCTCGCCCGCCCGCGCCAACTCGGCGAGCGCAACTACCGCGTATCTGGACTTCGAGGTAATGGAGATCACCCGGACTTTCTACCGCACCCTGGCGGGGCTGGGTTAGGATCGCCCGCAGGGCCGCCCCCCGGCGCCCACTCAGCCCATCGGGAGATTGGAAGTCCTCTGAGCCAGCGCCACCACTGCCTAGTCGTCGACGGCCAGCCACTCGTCCGGCTGGGGATCCGCGAGGCGATCGAGGACGGCTTCGTCGTCCACGAGGTCCCGACTCGCCATGAAGCCGTCGACCTAGTCCGCGACGTCGGCGACTTCGACGTCGCCGTCGTCGACATGCGCTGGCGGGGAAACGGCGACGGCAGCTTGATCAGCGGCACGGAAGCGATCCGGATGCTGCACCGCTCGGCTTCGGGGCTTGGGATCGTCGCCCACGGCGAGCTGCCCGAACGGCACCTGGCAAGCGCCGCCCTGCAGGCCGGCGCCACCGCCTACGTCTCGCGCACGGCGGGCCCGAAGGAGCTGCGCAGCGCCATCGATGCCGCCGTCGCACAGGAGCGCTTCGTCGATCCCGCCGTCCCGCCGAAAGGGAGCCGCGGCAAGCTGACCCGCCGCCAGCGCGAGATCCTGCAGCTGCTCGCCAACGGCGAGTCGACCACCTTCGCCGCCCGCGAGCTCGACCTCAGCGAGGAGACGGTGAAGACCCACATGAAGTACACCCTCGCCCGCCTCGGCGCCAAAAATCGCACCCACGCGGTGGCGATCGCCGTGCGCGAGTGCCTGATCGACTAGCTCACGCTTTGCGCGGCAGCTGATCGCTCGTCGCCCAGCTGGGGCGGCGGACACGGACCAGGGAGCGACGGCGCCACTGGGGTGCAGCCTGCTTCTGCTGGGCGGCAGGAGTTGCCGCGGCCATCTGCGTCTTCGCCATCGCTAGATCCAGCCTCGGTCGCGGGCGGTAAGCACGGCCTGGGCCCGGTCGACGGCGCCGATCTTGCCGTAGACGTTGTGGAGGTGGGTGCGGATGGTCGAGACCGAGAGGTGCATTTCGCTGGCGATCTGCTTGTAGACCATGCCCTCGGAGAGGTGGCGGAGGACGTCGAGCTCGCGGGCGGACAGCGGGCAGGGCTCGCTGATCCTCGTCGCGTCCTGGGTCGGCAGCGGCAGCTCGTAGAGGAGGTCGCGGAGGCCGGACTCGCTGAGCCCGCAGCGCTCGGCGGCGGTGCGCAGGCGCTCCGGCGCGATCGCCTCGCCCTGGCAGTAGTGGGCGACCATGTCGGCGAGGGCGACCATCGCCGCCAGGCCTTCGGCCTCCTCGGCGTGGTGGCGCTCGATCGCGATCGCCAGGCGCTGCGGCAGGTTCCAGCGCCGGGCGAGGACGCCGCCGACCAGCGCGTGGTCGATCCCGAGCTGCTCGCGTTCCTCGCGCAGGCGCTGCTCGGGGGTGCGGGAGACGGCGTCGAAGTAGACCTTGTAGCCGGGGTGCAGTCGGGAGATCACGAGGCGGCCGATGTCGTGCAGGAGCGCCGCCACCGCCAGCTCGTCGCGTTCGACCCAGCCGACGACGCGGCCGATCCGGTCGGCGGCGCGCTGGGTGGCGAGGGCGTGGACGCGGAAGCGCTCGGGCTTCAGCTCCCAGCTGCCGTTCGGCTCGAAGAAGTCGAAACTCGGGGCGGTGCCGGCGATCGCGAGGACGCCGGCGGGCTTCAGCAGCTCGACCGCGGCCGGGATGCTGGCGATGCCGCCGGAGTGCAAGCCGCTGCGGTTGGCCTGGCGCAGGACCGAGACCGCGAGGGCGACGTCGCTCTCGACGGCTTCGATGATTTCGCCGCTGCGGGCGGTCTCCGCCGTGGCGGCGGTGATCACCCGATCGCGCGCCTCGACCAGGACGGGGTAACGCTCTACGGCCTCGAAAGCCTCCGCCAGGCGGCTCCCGGGCGCCGGGGCGGCGCGGCCGGCTTTGGGGCCTTCGTGCAGAGGAACTTGGCCGTTGCTCTGGGGAGCAGTGACACTCATTGGACAACCCATCGGCAGGTATTGCGCCTGGGTTTAGCCCAACCTCCCTTTCCAATCCACAAAAGTGGGTGCGAGATGCGGCGGGTCAGGCGGCCGCAAGGCGGCCGGCGGCCGCACGGATGCGCTCGATTGAACGCTCGCGACCCAGTGCGCCGAGGGACTCGAAGATCCCCGGCGACACCGAAGTGCCGGTGATCGCGACCCGGATCGGCTGGTAGAGCCGTCCCGGTTTGAGGTCGAAGCGCTCCAGCAGCGGCGCCAGCGCCGCCTCGATCGGCTCCGGCTCGAAGGGCTCGACAGGCTCAAGGGCGTCCGCGACCGCGTTCAGGACCTCCCCCGTCCCCTCTTTCATCACCTTGTTCCAGGCCTTCTCGTCCTCGACGGGCGGCTCGAAGAGGAAGCGGATCAGCGGCCAGACCTCCTCCAGCGTCTGCGCTTTCTCCTGGGCGATCTCGCAGGCCGCCCGCAGCTCCGCGTCGGGCTCGCGGCCCAGGTGGCGGGCGACCGCCGCCGTGTACTCGTCGAGCGGCATCTCGCGCATGAAGCGCCCGTTCAGCCAGCGCAGCTTCTTCTCGTCGAAGATCGCCGCCGATTTGCCGACGTCCTCGACCCGGAAGCGCCGCACCAGCTCCTCGGTCGACATGATCGTCGTGTCGTCGTCGGAGCCCCAGCCAAGCAGGGCCAGGTAGTTGCGCACGGCGGCCGGCAGGTAGCCGGCGTCGCGCAGCTCCTGGACCGAGGCGGCGCCGTGGCGCTTGGATAGCTTCTTGCCGTCGGGACCGTGGAGGAGCGGCAGGTGGGCGTAGCGCGGCGGCTCGAAGCCGAGCCCCTCTAGCACCAGCAGCTGCTTCGGCGTGTTCGAGAGGTGGTCGTCGCCGCGAACCACCTCGGTCACGCCCATCTCGGCGTCGTCGACGGCGACCGCGAAGTTGTAGAGGACGGTGCCATCCCCGCGGGCGATGACGAAGTCGTCATGACTGCGGTTGGGG
>JBQCHW010000243.1:0-4221 GCA_051954315.1 Solirubrobacterales bacterium | reverse complement strand
GGGCGGGGATGGGCCGGGAGCTGCTGGCGAGCTCCGAGCCCTTCGCGCGGCGGATGGCCGAATGCGAGGGTGCCCTCGCCCCCTACCTGAACTTCTCGGTCACCGAGGCGATCGAAGGCGCCGATCCTCTGGAGCGGATCGAGGTCGTCCAGCCCGCCCTCTTCGCGATCGCCGTCAGCCTGGCCGAGCTCTGGCGCTCCCACGGCCTCGTCCCCGACGCGGTCCTCGGCCACTCCCAGGGCGAGATCGCCGCCGCCGTGGTCGCGGGGGCACTCTCGCTGCGGGACGGAGCGCTGCTGACGGCGAAGCGCAGCGCCGCGATCGCCCGCCTGGTCGGGCAGGGGTCGATGGTCTCCCTTGCCCTGCCCGCCGCCGAGGCGGAGGAGCTGATCGCCGGGTTCGGCGAGGACGTTCACCTCGCCGCGGTCAACAGCCCGAACGCGGTCGCCCTCGCCTGCGGCGCCGAGACCCTGCCGCGTCTCCTCGCCTGCTGCGAGGAACAGGGGGTGCGGGCGCGGGAGGTGGCGGCGACGGTTCCGACGCACTCGCCCTTCGTCGAGCCGCTGGCCGAGGAGGTGGCGGCTGCGCTGGCAGGGCTTTCGCCCCGCCAGGGTGAGGTCTCCTTCCACTCCACGGTCACCGCCGCCGAGGTCCCCGGCCCGGAGCTCGACGCCGACTACTGGTACCGCAACCTGCGCCAGCCGGTGCGGTTGCAGCGCACGCTCGAGGGCCTGTTCGAGGCCGGCTTCACCGCGGTCGTCGAGGTCAGCCCGCACCCGGTCCTGGCCACCTCGGTTGCCGAGACCGCCGAGGCCCGAAGCAGCCGCGAGGTCGCCGTCCTCCACACCTTGCGCCGCGACCAGGGCGGCCCGCGGCGCCTTGTCGAGGCGCTGGGCGAGGCCCACCTGGCCGGCGTCGAAGTCGACCTCGGGCCGCTCCTCGCCCCGGCCCGCCCCCGACCGGTCGAGGTTCCCACCTACCCCTTCCAGCGCCAGCGCTTCTGGCTCGAGGCCGCCGTCGGCGGCGACCCCGCGTTCTTCGGGATGCGCGCGGCCGACCACCCGCTCCTCGCCGGCTCGGTCGAGCTGGCCGGCGGCGGGCGGCTCTTCACCGGCACCCTCTCGCTGGCAAAGCAGCCTTGGCTCGCCGACCACGCCCTGCTCGGCAGCGTCCTCGTTCCGGGGGTGGCGCTCGTCGAGCTCTGCCTGCAGGCGGGGGCGGAGCTTGGCGCGGGCTCGCTGGACGAGCTGACGATCGAGGCGCCGATGCTGCTCTCCGCGGACGAGGAGCTGGAGCTGCAGGTGCGGGTCGGCGAGCCCGACGACGAGGGTCGCCGCGAGGTCGAGGTCCACTCGCGCGGCCGCGGTGGGGAAGCTCCCTTTTCCCGTCACGCAAGCGGCTGGCTCGCCGAGGAGAGCACCGCCGTGGCGCCGGTTCCCGCCGGCCAGTGGCCGCCCGCCGGGGCCGAGCAGCTGCCGATTGCCGATCTTTACGAGCTCCTCGCCGAGCGCGGCTTCGACTACGGCCCCGCCCTTCAGGGTCTGGAGTCGGCCTGGAAGCTCGGCGGGGAGATCTACGCCGAGGTCTCCCTCGCCCCCGAGCAGGCCGAGGGGGCGGAGGCGTTCGGCCTGCACCCCGCGCTCTTCGACGCCGCCCTGCACCCGCTCTTCCTCGCCGCTCCATATAAGGAGGGGCGACCGGTTCCGTTCTCCTTCTCCGGGGTCGCCCTCCACCGGCGCGGTGCCGAGTCGCTGCGGGTGCGGCTGACGGTGGGGGAGGGCACGCTCTCCCTGCGGGCCGCCGACAGCGAGGGAGAGCCCGTCCTCGAAGTCGACTCCGTGGCGATGCGGGAGGCGGACCTCGAGCGCCTGGGCAGCGGCAGGTCGGCCGAGCCCGAGTCCCTCTTCGTCCTCACCTGGTCCGCGCGGGAGCAGGGAGAGCTGGAGCTGGCGGACGAGTCGGCCGCCGTCTTCCGCTGCGAGCCCGACCGCGCGCTGGCGCCCCCTGTCGCCGCCCGCGAGCTCTGCGAGCGCGCCCTCGCCGCCGCCCAGGCCCATCTCGCCGGAGACGACGAGGGTCCCGGGCGCCTCTGCTTCCTCACCGAAGGGGCGGTTGCCGTCGGCGAGGGGGAGACGCCCGACCCCGCGGCCGCGGCCGTCTGGGGCCTGATCCGGGTCGCGATCTCGGAGCACCCCGGCCGCTTCTGCCTCGTCGACACCGACGGCAGCGAGGCTTCCGGAGCCGCCCTGCCCGACGCCCTCGCCCAAATCGACGAGCCCCAGCTGGCGCTTCGTGAAGGCAGGGCGCTGGCCCCACGTCTGGCTCCCGCTTCTGCGTCCGAGTCCGAGCCGGCCCCGCTCGACCCCGAGAAGACGGTCCTGATCACCGGCGCCACCGGCACCCTCGGCGCCGTGGCGGCCCGTCACCTGGTCGCCCAGCACGGCGCCCGCCAGCTGCTGCTGCTCTCGCGCCGCGGCGAGGAGGCGCCCGGCGCTTCTGAGCTGCGCGTGGAGCTGGAGGAGCTGGGGGCGCGTGTAGAGATCCGCGCCTGCGACGTCGCCGAGCGCGACCAGCTCGCCGCGGCGATCGCGGCGGTCGATCCCGCCCACCCGCTGGGGGCGGTGGTCCACTGCGCCGCCGGGCTCGCCGACGCCCTGCTGGAGTCGCAGGACCCCGAGAGCCTGGAGACCGCCTTTGCCGCCAAGGCCGAAGGGGCCTACTCGCTGCATGAGCTGAGCGCGGGAGCCGAGCTGACCGAGTTCCTCCTCTACTCCTCGATGGCGGGTCTGGTCGGCAACCCCGGCCAGGCCAACTACGCCGCCGCCAACGCCTTTTGCGACGCGCTGGCCCAACAGCGCCACTCGGAGGGGCGTCCCGCCACCTCGATCGCCTGGGGCTACTGGGCCGAGGAAAGCGAGCTGACCTCGGGCCTGGGAGAGACCGACCGGGCGCGCTTGGAGCGAGGGGGGATGGCGCCGACCGAGACCGCCGCGGGCCTTGCCCTCTTCGACCGCGCCCGCGCCCATCCCGAGGCGCTGGTCGCCGCGAGCCCGATCGAGCGCGCCACCCTGCGCCGCTCGCTCGCCGCCGGCACCGCCTCGCCGCTCCTCCGCGACCTCCTGCCGACCGCCCGCCGCCGTTCGGCCCGCGGCGGCGCCTTCGCCTCCCGCCTCGCGACGGCTGCGGCGGCAGAGCGCGAGCCGCTCGTGGTCGGCCTGGTCTGCGAGCACGCGGCGGCGATCCTCGGCCACGAGAGCCCGGCGGCGATCGATCCCTCGACCACCTTCAAGGACCTCGGCTTCGACTCCCTCGGGGCGGTCGAGCTGCGCAACCGGCTCGCGGCGGCGCTCGGCGAGCGGCTGGAGGCGACGCTGGTCTTCGACTACCCGAGCCCGGCGGCGCTGGGGGCGCACCTGCTGGGCCGGCTCGAGGGGCAGGTACCCGAGCGGGCGCCGGTGCGCGCGGCGGTGGCGACCGGGGCCGAGCCGATCGCGATCGTCGGCATGGCCTGCCGCTTCCCCGGCGGCGCCTCCTCTCCCGAGGGCCTCTGGGAGCTGCTGGCCCGCGGCGGCGACGCGATCGGGCCCTTTCCAAGCGACCGCGGCTGGGACCCGGCCTCGCTGTTCGATCCCGACCCCGACCGCCTCGGCAAGACCTACTGCCTCGAAGGCGGCTTCCTCCCCGACGCGGCCGGCTTCGACGCCTCCTTCTTCGGCGTCTCCCCGCGCGAGGCGCTGGCAATGGACCCGCAACAGCGGCTGCTGCTCGAATGCGCCTGGGAGGCGCTGGAGCGGGCCGGAATCGACCCCAGCTCGGTGGCGGGAGAAAGCGCCGGGGTCTTCGCCGGGGCGATGGCGCCCGACTACCTCGCCGGGGTCAGCGAAGCCCCCGGCGAGACCGACCTCGGCGGCTACTTGACCACTGGCGTCTCCGGCAGCGTGCTCTCGGGCCGGGTCGCCTACTCGCTGGGCTTGGAGGGCCCCGCGGTCAGCGTCGACACGGCCTGTTCCTCCTCGCTGGTGGCGACCCATCTCGCCGCCGCCTCGCTCCGCGGCGGCGAGTGCGACTTCGCCCTCGCCGGCGGGGTGACGGTGATGGCAACGCCGGGGATCTTCGTCGAGTTCTCGCGGCAGCGGGGGCTGGCAAAAGACGGGCGCTCGAAGTCCTTCTCGGCCGACGCCGACGGCTCGGGGTTCAGCGAGGGCGCCGGCCTGCTCGTCC
>JBQCHW010000242.1:0-5514 GCA_051954315.1 Solirubrobacterales bacterium | reverse complement strand
GGCGAGGTCAAGGCCAAGGACATCGATCTTCCCTCCGGCGTCGAGATCCTCAACCCCGACGCGCCGATCGCGACGCTCGAGAAAAAAACCAAACTCGAGGTCTACCTGACGATCGGCCGCGGCCGCGGCTACTCGCCGGCCTAATAGAACAAGTCCGACGAGCAGCCGATCGTTGTCATCCCGATCGACTCGATCTTCTCGCCGATCCGCCGCGCCTCCTACGCGGTCGCCGCCGCCCGCGTCGGCCAGCGCACCGACTTCGACAAACTGACCCTCGACCTCGAGACCGACGGTTCGATCGAGCCGGGGGCGGCGCTGCGCGAAGCCTCCGAGATCCTGATCAAGAGCCTGGCGATCTTCACCGACGCCGACCGGGTCGAAGAGCTGACCGCGCGTGAGCCGGTCCCGGCCGTCCCGGCCGACGGCTTTTCCTCAACGGGCGAGAGCAACGGCGCCGCCAGCAACGGCCTCGACGAGATCCTGATCGAGGAGCTCGAACTCGGCGTCCGTTCCTACAACTGCCTCAAGCGCGCCGGTGTCCAGACCGTCGGCGATCTCGTGCGCAAGTCGCGCGCGGAACTGAACGCGATCCCGAACTTCGGCTCGAAGTCGATCGAGGAAGTAATCGAGACCCTGCACTCCCGCGGCCTCGATCTTCAGGCAGACTAAGGGCAGGAACCAGGGAGAGCGGAGGATCCGGTGCGGCACAAAAAGAAGCGCAACAAGCTCAGTCGCGACAAAGCCCACCGATCGGCCCTGCTCTCGAACCTCTCGAAGCAGCTGATCGAGCACGAGCGGATCCAGACCAGCCAGGCCAAGGCCAAGGCGGTCAAGCCCGAGGTCGAGAAGCTCATCACGCTGGCCAAACGCGGCGACCTCCACGCCCGCCGCCAGGCGCTCGCCACCCTTCACAACGACAAGTTCATCGTCCACAAGCTGTTCGACGAGGTGGGCCCGCGCTACGCGACCCGGCCGGGTGGCTACACCCGCATCGTCAAGCTCGGTCCGAGGAAGTCCGACTCGACTGAGATGGTCTTCCTAGAGCTCGTTTAGTCGTAGCTGACGGACTCGAGGTAGAGGCCGTGGGGTGGGGCGGTGTCGCCTGCTGCCGTGCGGGGAGCGCCCTCTAGGAGTTGCTTGAAGTTTTCGACGGTTCGGCGACCGCTGGCTACTTCCAGTTGGGTGCCGACTAGGACTCGGACCATGTTGCGCATGAAGGCGTCGGCGGTGATTTGGAAGTTGAGGATGTCGCCCTCTTGTTGCCAGGAGGCGGAGTGGATGTCGCGGGTGAAGCGGACGTGGTCGGTTTGGGTGGGGGTGAAGGCGGTGAAGTCGTGGGTGCCCTGTAGGGCTTCGGCGCAGGCTTGTAGGGCTTGGTGATCGATTTTGTGGGGCCACCAGAGGGACTTGCCTTGCTCGAACGGGCTGGGGGCCGAGCGGGCCAGGAGGCGGTATCGGTAGCTGCGGGATTTCGCGTCGTGGCGGGCGTTGAAGCCGTCGGTGACGGCTCTTGCTGCGGTGACGGCTACGTCGTCGGGGGCGAGGCCGTTGAGACGGCGCATCAGATCCTCGGGGACCTCGGCGGTCGTCTCGAAGCTCGCCACCTGCCCGAGGGCGTGGACGCCGGTGTCGGTGCGGCCTGCCACCGTGAGTTCGATGGGCTCACGCAGGACGGTTGCCAGGGCCGTCTCCAGCTCGCCTTGGACCGTGCGCTGGCCGGGTTGACGGGCCCAGCCGCGGAAGTCGGTGCCGTCGTATTCGATGTCCAGCCGCACGGTGGGCACGGCGGCAGTATCCCCGACCCCGATGGGTCTCGCCGCCCTCGTAATATCGGGCTGGTGCGCATCCTTCTCACCAACGACGACGGCATCTCGGCGCCGGGGCTGCAGGCCGCGCGGCGGGCGCTGGTCGAGCTCGAGGGCGTCGAGGTCGACGTCATCGCCCCCGACTCGAACCGCAGCGCGATCGGGCGGGGGATCACCACGCGCTCGCCGCTGACGGTCGAGGAGGTCACCTTCGACGACGGGCGGGTCGGGTACGCGACGGACGGAACTCCGGTCGACTGTGTCCGCTTCGCCGAGCTCGGGCTGGTCGGCGGGCGGCCGGACCTGATCGTCTCTGGGATCAACCACGGGGCCAACCTCGGCGACGACATCACCTACTCGGGCACGGTGGCGGCGGCTCTGGAGGGGATCATCCTCGGGATCCCGGCGATCGCCGTCTCCCAGCAGTCCTCGGCCGGCGGGCTCGGCTACGTCAGCGGCCAGTTCGACTTCACCGTCGCCGCCCCCTTCACCGCCCAGCTGGTCGCGCGCCTGCGCGAGGAGTCGATGCCGGAGGCGACGCTGATCAACGTCAACTGCCCCTCCCGCGAGCCGACCGGGATCGAGGTGACGAAGCTCGGCAAACGGATCTACAACGACGAGCTGAAGCTGGTCGAGGAGAAGGACGGCCGTCGCCACTACGAGATCTACGGCTGGCAGCCCGGCTACGAAAAGATCGAGGGCACCGACCTGCACGCGATCGCCGAGGGCCGGATCGCCGTAACCCCGATCCACTTCGACCTCACCGACCACGGCGGCCTCGAGCGCCTGCGCAGCTGGGGGTTCGAGGAGATGCTGGCCAGCGCCGCGACCGCGTGAGCTCTGCACCCGAGCAACGCGTGGAGGAGCTGCGGGAGCTCCTCGCCCACCACAACCACCTCTACTACGTCCTCGACGACCCGCGGATCGGCGACGACGAGTACGACGCGCTGCTCGACGAGCTGCGGGTGCTGGAGAAGGAATACCCGGAGCTGGCGACGCCGGACTCGCCGACCCAGCGGGTGGGGGCGGCGCCGCTCGAGCACTTCGACCCGGTCGAGCACCTGGAGGGGATGCTCTCGCTCGGCAACGCCCGCAACGAGGAGGAGCTGCGGGCCTGGGAGAATCGGCTCGCCAACTACCTGAAGCGCCTCGACATCACCGCCTCGGAGTTCAGCTACACGACCGAGCCGAAGATCGACGGCCTTGCCGTCACCCTCACCTACGAGAACGGGGTGCTGGTCCGCGGCGCCACCCGCGGCGACGGCAGGGTCGGCGAGGACGTGACCCAGAACCTGCGGACGATCGGGTCGGTGCCGCTGAAGATGAAAGGCGAGGCGCCCGAGCTGGTCGAAGTCCGCGGCGAGGCCTACCTGCCGATCGCCGCCTTCAAAGCGCTGAACGAGCGCCGCGCCGAGGCCGGCGAACCGACCTTCGCCAACCCGCGCAACTCGGCCGCCGGCTCGATCCGCCAGCTCGATCCGAAGCTGGCCGCCGAACGGCCGCTCTCGACCTGGTTCTACGGGATCGGCGCGGTCCGCGGGCTCGACCTGCCGACCCACATGGCGGAGGTCGAATGGCTGCAGGAGAAGGGCTTCAAGGTCAACCCCGACACCGACCATCACAAAGGGGTGGAGGGGGTCGTCAAGCGCTGCCACTGGTGGGAGGAGCGCCGCGACGAGCTCGACTACGAGATCGACGGCGTCGTCGTCAAGGTCGACGAGAAGGCGCTCTGGCGCGAGCTCGGCGTGGTCGGGCGCGAGCCGCGCTGGGCGATCGCCTGGAAGTTCCCGCCGACGACGGCGACGACGACGCTGAACAAGGTCGTCTGGAACGTCGGCCGCACCGGCCACCTCGTCCCCTTCGCGATGCTCGAGGCCGTCCACGTCGGCGGCGTCACCGTCACCACCGCCACCCTCCACAACGAGGAGGACCTGGCCCGCAAGGGCGTGCGCGAGGGCGACGAGGTGGTGGTGATGCGGGCCGGCGACGTGATCCCGCAGGTGGTCTCGCCGCGGCTGCCCCGCAAAAACCCGCGGACGCGCAAGCCGAAGCCGCCGAAGAAGTGCCCGATCTGCAATACCCCGACGATCAAGCGCGAGGATTCGGTCTTCACGATCTGTCCGAACCGCACCGGCTGTCCGGGTCAGTCATTCCAGGCCGTCAAACACTTCGTCAGCAAAGGCGCGATGGACATCGACGGGCTAGGGGAAGAGCGCGCCGGTCAGTTCCTGAAAGAAGGCCTGATCCGCGATGTCGCCGATATCTATGACCTGTCTGAGGAGCGGCTGGTCCAGGTAGAGCGTCTGGGCGAGATCTCTGCTCGCAACCTGGTGGCGGCGATCGAGGCGTCCAAGCAGCAGCCCTTCAAACGGGTTCTCTACGCACTCGGATTGCCCGGCGTCGGATCGGTCACCGCCGAGGCCTTGGCCGACCACTTCGGCTCGATCGACGACCTGCACGAGGCCGACCCGGAGGCGATCGAGGAGGTCGAGGGGGTGGGACCCATCATGGCGGTGCAGATCTCCGAGTCGATCACCGACGACGCCACCTGGGCGCTGGTCGGAAAGCTGAAGGAGAAGGGACTGAAGCTGGAGGCCGATCCTTCCGAACGGCGCCAGCAGGGCGGCCCGCTGGAAGGGAAGACCGTCGTCCTTACCGGCACCCTGCCGGAGCTGACCCGCGAGGAGGCGGCGGCGATGGTCAAGTCGGCCGGCGGCAAGGTGACCAGCTCGGTCTCGAAAAAAACCGACTACGTCGTCGCCGGCGACAACCCCGGCTCGAAGCTCGCCAAAGCCGAGAAATTCGGCACCGAGATCCTCGACGAAGCGGGGTTGCGAGAGCTGGTCGGCGCTTAGTAGCCGGCGACGGCGCCGGCGATTCGGTCCTGGTCGAGGTGGGCGAGGCTGAGGCTGCTGACGCCGTTCATCAGGATCGAGAAGGCCATGATCCGGCCGCTGCGGTTGAAGCAGTAGCCGGAGAGGTTGCTGACGCCGGTGATCGTGCCGGTCTTGGTGCGGCAGCGGCCGTAGGCGGCGGTGCCGTGCATGCGGTCGTCGACGGTGCCCTCGTGGCCGGCCAGGGCGAGGTCCTGGATGAACTGGTCACCGGACGGGTCCTGCCGCATCGCCAGCAGCAGGTTGACCACCTGGCGCGGGCTGGCGCGGTTGCCGCGGGTGAGGCCGGAGCCGTCGATCGCGTGGACGCCGGAGCCGTGGGCGCGGGCGAAGGACTCGACGACCTGCGCTCCCGCTGCCGTGGTGCCGGCGCCGCCCAGGCGGGCGCCGAGGAGCTTGATCAGCATCTCGGCGAAGAAGTTGTCCGACCAGACGTCGGTGGTGTCGACGATGCGGTCGAGGGTGGGGGACTGCACCGTTGCCACCCGTTCGGCGAAGGCGGGGGTCGTCCGCAGCGCCACCTGGGTCGGCACGCTGACCCCGGCCGCGCGCAGCGAGCCCGCCAGCTTGGTGGCCGCGAGCTTCGCCGGATCGGAGGCAAAGCCGCTGGAGCTGGTCGAGCCGCGGAAGCCGGAGTTGAAGGCGAGGCCGGAGAGCGGGCCGATGTAGCTGCTGGTCGCGTAGCCCGAGTCGGCGACGCCGCGCAGCCGGTCGAAGACGGTGTCGTCGGCGTAGAGGCGCCCGGTCACCGAGGTGATCCCGGCGGCCTTGATCTGCGGCGTCAGGGCCAGCAGGTTGGTGCCCAGCCCAGCCAG
>JBQCHW010000241.1:0-8154 GCA_051954315.1 Solirubrobacterales bacterium | reverse complement strand
TCGAGCAGGCGGTGGCACTGGCACGGGAGATCGAGAGGCGGCCGCAGATCGAACTCGACGCGCTGATGGCCTACGAGGGCCAGATATCCGGGGTCGGCGACCTGCCGCCGGGGCAGCGGCTGCGCGGCGCCGCGATCCGCTTCATGCAGAAACGCTCGGCGGCGGAAATCGCCGAGCGGCGCGGCGCGGTCGTCAGCGCCCTCAGCGAGTTCGTCGAGCTGGAGATCGTCAACGGCGGCGGCACCGGCAGCCTTGAATTCACCGCCGCAGAGGAGGCGGTGACCGAGGTGACCGCCGGCTCGGGCTTCTACGCGCCGGTCCTCTTCGACCACTACAGCCGCTTCAGCCTCACCCCCGCGGCGGCCTTCGCGCTGCCGGTTACGCGCAAGCCCTCGGAGTGGGTGGCGACCGCGCTCGGCGGCGGTTACCTCGCTTCCGGCCCAGGCAATCCCGGTCGCCTGCCGGCCCCATGGCTGCCGGAGGGGCTGCGCTTCGACGACGAGGAGGGCGCCGGCGAGGTGCAGACGCCGCTGCTCGGCGAACCGGCGGGGCGCCTCACCGTCGGCGACCGCGTCTACCTCCGCCACGCCAAAGCCGGCGAGCTCTGCGAGCGCTTCGAGACCCTCTACCTCGTCGAAGGCGATGCGATCGTCGACGAGGTCCCCACCTACCGCGGCGAAGGCAAGGCCTTTTTGTAGCCGCCGAACTGCATCAAATTTCCGGGCTGGCAGGCATGAAATTTGATGCAGTTCGATCATGGGCCCAAGACGCGGTCGGTGTACTCGTTGGCGAAGGTGCGGCTGGGGTCCAGGAGTTCGCGGGCGCGCTGGAACTCTTCCCAGGCCGGGTAGCGCTCCCCCAGCGTCGCGGCGGTCTGGAAGTGGCGCTTGCCCCAGTGGGGGCGGCCGCCGTAGTCGTCCATGATCGCCTCGACCGCCTCGAAGTAGGGGCGCCACTCCATCCCCCGGTATTGGTGGACGGCGATGTAAGCGCTCTCCCGTTCATGGGCCATGCTGAGGGAGGCGTCGTCGCTGGCGGAGACGCGCATCTCGATCGGGAAGAAGACCGGGTAGCGGTTCGCGCGTACCCACTCGACCACCCGCCGCGCCGCCTCCGGCCCGTGCTCGCGCGGCAACGCGTACTCCATCTCGGTGAAACGCACCCGGCGATCGTTGGCGAAGACGCGGTCGCTGCGGTCGCTGGTGCGACTGCCGGAGGCAAGACGACCGGCGAGCCGCGAGAGCGCCGGGATCAGGCGCGGGACCGCCTTGCCGGTTGCCGCCAGCGCCTCCAACGCCCAGTTCTCGAGCACGATGTCGTTGAGGTAGGCGGCGGCCCGGCCGCGCGGCCGCGGCGGCCCCTCGGCCCGGTTGCGCTCGAGCACCAGCGCCAGATCCGAGTAGGGGAAGGTGAAGAGCTCGAAGTGCTCGTGTGCCTCGGCCCGCTCGGCGAAGGAGTCGAGCACCTCCTCGCGCGGGTGCGGCGCGTCGACCCGCAGCAGGGTGAAAGCAGGCACGCAGCGCAGGGTCACTGCCGAGATCGCTCCCAGCGCCCCCACCCCGATCCGTGCCGCCCGCAGCAGCTCCGGATCGGTCGTCGTGTTCAGGTGGCGGACGCTGCCATCGCCGAGGACCAACTCCATCCCCTCGACCTGGGCAGAGATGTTGCGCAGCCGCGCACCGGTGCCGTGGGTCCCGGTCGAGATCGCGCCGGCGATCGTCTGGCGGTCGATGTCGCCGAGGTTCTCCATCGCCAGGCCGAGGCCGGCGAGTGCGTCGTTCAAATCGGCGATCACGGTGCCGCCGCCGACCCGGACCAGGCCCGAGCCGCGGTCGGCGTCCTGCACCCCGCTCAGCGCCTCGAGGCGCAACATCGTCCCGCTCGTCAGCGCCGCCTCGGTGAAGGAGTGGCCGGAGGCCGCCACCCGCACCTTCTCGCCAGCGGCCGCCGCGGCCCCGACCGCCTCCACCAGCTCCTCACGACTCCGCGGGCGCAGGATCCGCGCCGGCCGGCAGGACTGGTCGCCGGCCCAGTTGACCCACTCACCAGCCGCCGCTCGCGCTTTCCGCGACATGCGGCGAGCCTAACCCGAAGCGGGTCGCGGCTCCGGGCCCGCGTCCATCGCCCGGTACGCGTAGACGACGGTCAGCGCCAGCAGCAGCGCGATCGCCAGGCTCGGCGCGGCGTTGCCGGTAAGGCTGGCGACGACGCCGCCGCCAACCCCGCCGAGCACCTGCCCGGAGGCCCAGGCCATGTTGGAAAGCCCGGCGGCGAAGCCCTGGTGGAGGCCGCTGGCCTCGGCGGTGTCTGAGATCAGCGTCAGTGCCGGGGCGAAGCAAAGGCCCGCCCCGAGCGAGGTGACGATGAGGCCGGCGAGGACGCCGGCGAGGGTGGTCACCGTCGCGATCGCGATCATCGCCACCGCGCAGACCGCGAGGCCGGTGACGAACGGCAGCCGGCGCCCGACCCGGTCGGAGATCCGGCCGGCCATCGGTGCCAGCACGGCCTCGAGGGCCGCGCCGGCGATGAACCCGGCGGCGATCACGCCGTGGCTGCCGCCAAAGGAGTCGATCCGCAACGGCACCAGGACCTCGATCGCGCCGAACATCACCGATGGGACCGCGACGAAGGCGGCGGCCTCCAGGACAGGTCGGCTGATCAGGGTCGTCCAAACTTCGCGCAGCGTCTGGGTCTCCGCCACCCGCGTCTCCGGCAGCCTTGAGGCGGCGATCGCCAGCAGGATCGTGATCACCAGGACTGAGCTGAAGACCGGCTCGGTGCCGATCGAGCCGGCGATCGCCCCCAGCGCCGGTCCCAGCAGCGCCCCCGCCACCGCGGTCCCGAGGGCGGTGCCGATGATCGATCCCCGTTTCTCCTCCGGCGCGGTCGTGATCAGCCAGGTGAGCGCCCCCGACCAGATCAGCGCCCCGGCGATCCCCTGGATGAAGCGGGCGGCGTCGAGCAGAAGGATCTGTTCGGCGAAGCCGAAGGCCAGGCTCGCGAGGCCAAGCAGGATCAATCCGTTGATGACCGTTTTGCGCGGCCCCATCCGGCTGGCGACGAAACCGGCTGGGAGCGATGCGAGCAGCGTGCCGGCCGCGTAGGCGGCCGAGAGGATCCCGGCTTCCGCCTTGCTGAGCCCGAGATGGTCGACGTACTCCGGCAAGAGCGGAGCGATCGCAGCAAAGAAGGCGACGTCGATGAAGATCATCGCCGACGCGAGAATCAGCAGACGGCGCACCCGAGAATCCAATCAGGTACGCCGACCAAACCTTATATTCGCTCTAGCATTGCCCGAGCATTCGGAGGGGTGGCAGAGCGGTTGAATGCGACGGTCTTGAAAACCGTTGGGCGTCGAAAGGCGCCTCGTGGGTTCGAATCCCACCCCCTCCGCTGCCGGCAGGAATATGTGAGCGGCGGCCGAACGAAGCTGGGATGGATCCCGCCAGGCGCGAGCGCCGCCGCGAGTCTTGGGTAGAGCGCGCCGAACGCAGCCGCGACGCCTTTGGGCTGGTGCTGGCCTCGGTTCTTCTGACTTACGTGCTCGCTTCGTTGCTGGCGAACCGCGGCTGGGAGTCGGTGATCCTCTGCATCGCCACCAGCGCCACCTCGGTTCTGGCGCTGACCAGCGCCCACGCGCGGCCGCGGTTGGTGAGGGCAGCCCTCTGGCTATCGGGCGTGACGATCCTGCTGGCCGCGGTCGGGGCGGCCGGGGGCGGTCGGCTCTGGCTCAACCTCGCCACCGTCGTCCAGGTCCTCTTGCTGACGGTGGCGATGGGAGCCGTGCTCCAGCGGGTCGTGACCTCCGACCGGGTCGGCTCGCGGACGATCCTCGGCGCGCTCAGCGTCTACGCCGTCCTCGGCATCCTCTTCACCTTCGTCTACGGCTTCGTCGAGCGGGTGCAGGGCGGGGCTTTCTTCGAAGGGCACGCCCACCCCGCCGGCGGCGACTTCCTCTTCTTCAGCTACACGACCCTGACCACGACCGGCTACGGCAACCTGGTGCCGGGCGGGCAGCCAGGCCGGATGATCTCCGGCCTGGAGATGATGATCGGGCAGATCTTCCTCGTCACCCTGGTCGCCGGCCTGGTCAGTCTCTGGCGCCCGGGCGAAGGGCTGAAGCGACGCCAGGAGGCGCGCCGCGAACGGCACGCCGACGCCGAGGCGCCACCCGAAGGCGGCGCCCCCGCTTCGGGCTAAGACTCGTCGAGCTCGACGCGTTCGATCGTCTGGGGCTCGACCGGCTTGTCGGCGGCGTCGGTCGGAGTCGACTCGATCGAGTCGACCACGTCCATGCCGTCGATCACCTCGCCGAAGACGGTGTGCTTGCCGTCGAGCCAAGGCGCCGCCCCGGTGGTGACGATGAAGAACTGCGAGCCGTTGGTGTTCGGCCCCGCGTTGGCCATCGCCAGCGCCCCGCGGACGACCTTGTGGTCGTTGAACTCGTCCTCGAAGGTGTAACCCGGCCCGCCGCGGCCGGTGCCTTCCGGGCAGCCGCCCTGGATCATGAAGTCCGGGATCACCCGGTGGAAGACGAGCTGGTCGTAGAAGCCTTCGGCGGAGAGTTTGCGGAAGTTCTCGACGGTTTTCGGCGCGTCCTCGTCGTGAAGCTCGAGCACGATCGCCCCGGCGCTGGTGTGCAGAGTTGCTTGCGACATGGCCCGAACCCTAGCTTCCCCGGACCTTGACGGTCACCGGCGGCGAGAAGCCGGGGGCATAGGGCCAGTGCTCCTCCGCCAGCGCCGTCGCCCGCAGCCGGATCGAGGCGCTGCCGCTGACGTAGCGGAAGCGGTAGTGGGCGCGGTAGCGACCGTGATGGTCGGTGCGGGTGACGAGGACCGGGCGCCAGCGGTGGGTCGCCTGCTCCAAGTACTGGATCGCGACGAGCTTGCCGCGGCGCGGGATCGGCGCCCCGGCGCTCTTCACCTTGCCGCTGAGGCGGACGGCCTGGCCGGTGCGCAGCCTCGCCGGGACCGCCCGCAACGAGAGCCCGGAGCGGACCCGCAGCTCCAGCGCCGGTCGACGGGCCGGGTCGAGCGCCTCGTCGCCGCCGAAGAGGACCGTCACCCGGCGCGAGGGGCCGGCCGGCAGGCGGGTTTCGAACCCGCCCTGCTCCCCCGTCCTCACCGCCTGCGCGGCGATCGGCGCCAAAGCCCCGTGCGATGGATGCGAGATGACCCGCAGCTCGCGGCCAGCCAGCGGCGCCCCATCGGCGCGGGTCAGGCGGCCGCTGAGCAGGGCCGGGGCGCCGAAGGGGACGGTGAGCGAGTCACCTCGCCCGTGGCCGCCGCGCAGGCGCGCGAACAGCCTCGCCTTCCCCCTCGGCTGCGGCTGCGACTTCGACGCGGGCTTGGTCAGCGGCACCGCTTTCGCGACGGGAGGCGGCGGCTCCTTGCGGATCGCCATCTGGGTGCCGTCGGCACGCAGGCTGGTCGAGGCGCTGTTGCCGGCGGCGTCGACCGCGTCGGCCCGGAAGACGTAGGTGCCGTACCCGAGCTCCGGCAGCGGTGCCACGAGGTGAGCCTTGCCGGACGGCGCGGTAGGGACGAGCTTGGTCGGCAGCTCGGACCAGTCGGCGACGTCAACGCGGCGGTAGAGGATCTGCCCGGAAGCAGGCCCAGAGTGTTCGTCGGTGACGTCCGCCATTACCTGGGTCGTCGAGTCTTCGGCCGAGAAGGCGACCGTGGGTTTGATGCCGTCGAGCCGCAGCGGCACCGTCACCGCCGAGCGCGGCTCAGCGTTGCCGGCTTCATCGCGCAGCCACAGCCGCAGGGAGAACGCCCCCGAGGCTGGCACGGAGAGATCGTTCACGACCCGCCGGTCCCGGCCCGGAGCAGTGATGACACCGCTGTCATAGCCGTTCGGACCGGTGATCCACCAGAACGCCGCACCGATTGGGCTCGCCGCCCCCTGGTCGGGGTTTTCCCAGCTGAGGTCGAAGTCGTTCGTCCTCCGCCATTTATCTCCGCCGGCCAGCTGCACGGAGCGCGGGTGGGCCGGCGGGTTGTTGTCGATCAGGACCGTGCGCGAAGGAGCGCAGGCGCTATTGCCGGCAAAGTCGGTGACGCAGTGGTCGACGGTGTGGGTGCCGTCGCTGAAGCTAGTGGTGGCAATCGTGTGAGTGCCGGAGACCTGGGTCTGACAGGGCTGCATTCGCGTTCCCCTCCACTCGCCCTCAACCGAAACCTTCTCGCACGGGTACTCGGTGAACCCAACCCGAGCGCCGTCGAGCTTGGTCTCGCCGTAACGCACCCCGGCCCCGTGGTCGAAACCGGCCACGGAGACGAACTGAGAGCCTCGGCGCCAGCCGCCGTCGAGCAGGTCGCCGCCGGTCATCCACGCTCCCGGCGAGGTCGAGTCATCGACGGTGATCGTCAGCGCCCGCAGTGCCGACCACGAGCCGGGGTCGAGCGAGCACCACTTGTCTTCGCCGCGGGCGCAGAGCAGGCGGTCTTCGAAGGCGGCGACCTGGGACGGGAAGCCCTTGGTGAAGTCGCGCGGCATGGTGTCGGTGGAGCCGGCGGCGAGGAACGGCGTGAAATCACCGCCGCCGCCAACGCCACCGAGGCGCTGCTCGATCCCGTCGTGGAGGACGTGCCACCAAGTCCCGCGCACCTGCGTGATCCCGGTGGTCGGCGGTGCGCTCCAGCGCCAGCGGGCAAAGCGGGTGCCGGAGACGGTCCCCTGCCCGTCCTTGGTCAGGCTCTTCAGGTGGGCGCCATCGAAGGGGTCGGCGCCGGCCGGGGGCACGCACCAAGCGTCGGAGCGGAACTTGGCGCCGCCGGTGGTGTCGGCCCAGCTGGCGTCGGCGCCGACGTACCAGCCGCACTGGGCCACCTGGTACTTCCCCGCGCTCGCCTTCGCGGCGGCAAGCAACAGCAGGCTCAGCGCCAACAGCACTCCGAGGGCGACGATCCGCCCGACGACGATTCTGGTGTGAGACATAGGTCCTCCTTCGCTCGACTGCGTACGGAGGAACCAAGGGCTGGGGCGGCGGAAACTCTCCCCCCCTAGAATCGAATCAATGCCACTTCCCAACGAAGATCAGATCACCGAGAAGCTTCGCGCCGTCATCGACCCCGAGCTGCGGCGCTCAATCGTCGAGCTGGGCATGGTCCGCTCGATCGACGTCAAAGAGAGCGGCCGCGTCGAGGTCATCGTCTCGCTGACTACCGCCGGCTGCCCGATCCGTTCGCACTTCGAACAGGCCGTCGCCGCGCAGGTCTCCCAGCTCGAAGGCGTGACCGAGGTAGCGGTCGGCTTCGACGTCCTCTCCGACGAGGAGAAAGGCCGGCTCCAGCAGACGCTCGGCCGCGGCAAGCTGCCGCAGGGCGCGCTGGCGAAGGTGAAGAACGTGATCTGCGTCTCCTCCGGCAAGGGCGGGGTTGGCAAGTCGACGATGACCGCCAACCTGGCCGCGGCGCTGCAGGCCGAAGGCCACTCGGCCGGGGCGCTCGACTGCGACGTCTACGGCTACTCGATCCCGCGCATGCTCGGGGTCAACCGCAAACCGGAAGTCAACGGCGAGCGGAAAATCCTACCGCTGGACTCGGCCAGCGGGGTGAAGGTGATGTCGATCGGCTTCTTCGTCGAGGACAACTCCGCCGTCGTCTGGCGCGGGCCGATGCTGCACAAGGCTATCCAGCAGTTATTGGAGGTCGTTGCCTGGGACGAGCTCGAGTACTTGCTGCTCGACCTGCCGCCGGGGACCGGCGACGTCTCGATGACGCTGGCGCAGCTGCTGCCGCAGGCGAAGTTCGTCGTCGTCACGACCCCGCAGCCGGCGGCCCAGTCAGTGGCGCGTCGCGGCGCCGAGATGGCGCGGAAATTCGATCTCGAGATCCTCGGCGTGATCGAGAACATGTCCGGCTTCACCACCCCGACGGGCGAGCGCTTCACGATCTTCGGCGAGGGCGGCGGTCAGATCCTGGCCGACGAACTCGACGTGCCGCTGCTCGGCAAGGTGCCGCTGTCGGAGCCGTTGCGCGAGCACGCCGACGGCGGCTCGCCGCTGGTCAACGACGATCCCGACTCCCCCGCCTCGCAGGCGATCCGCCAGGCGGCCCGGGGCATCGTCGCGGCGACGCCGCAGGAGCTGCCGGTGCTGCAGTCGACGCCGGCCGCGGCCGAAGCGCCGCCTGTGAGCGGCACGCC
>JBQCHW010000240.1:0-5882 GCA_051954315.1 Solirubrobacterales bacterium | reverse complement strand
CCTGGGAGATCTGCAGCCAGCCCTGGAACTCGCGCTCGCGCCGGGTCGGCAGGTGCCCCGAGAAGTCCTCGAACTCGAAGTAGCCCTGGGCGGTGATCGAGTCGGAGTTGAGGAACTCGGCCAGCTTGTGGGTCTGGCCGGGCCCGAAGGCGACGTCGACGAACGGGAAGCGCTCGAAGACCTCCTCCTTGACCGACTGCGCCCAGCAACCGCCGACCCCCACCACCCGCCCGGGGTCTTCGCTCTTCAGCCGTTTTGCCTGCCCGAGGTGGGCGATGAAGCGGCTGTCGGCCGACTCGCGGATCGAGCAGGTGTTGAAGAGGATCAGGTCGGCCTCCTCCCGGCTCGGCACCTCCTCGTACCCGAGCGAGGCCAGCATCCCCCGCATCCGCTCGGAGTCGTGCACGTTCATCTGACACCCGAAGGTGGTGACGTGGAACCGCTTGGCCATGGGACGCAGGGTAGCGTCAGCGCTACTTGACGGTGAGCGTTCCTTCCATCCCGGCCTCTCTGTGGCCTGGGACGGAGCAGTAGAAGGTGTAGGTACCGGGTTTGAGGTCGGCGGTCTCGGATTCTTCGCCTTCGCTGATCGGTTCGAAGCCGGCGACTTCTTTGCCGTTCTCTTCGATCACCACGTTGTGCGGGATCGCCGACGGGTTCTTGAAGTCGACCGTGACCTCGCCTGCCTTGGCGCTCAGCTTGGTGGTGTCGTAGGCGAGCGCCGCGGGGTCGGCTTCGACGTCGAGCGTAGTGCTCGCACCCCCGCCTTCGGCGGAGCCGCCTTCTTCAGAGGACCCGCCTTCTTTCATCGCTTCGCCGCCCTCTTCGTTTTCGGTCGGGCCGACGGGTTCTTCGCCTTCAACCGAGCCTTCGGCTCCTTCTTCGGCTTCTTCTTCGGCCTCCTCGGATTCGCCGCCCTGGGCGCCGCCTTCATTCGAGTAGGGGCCCGAGGTCTGTGCCTCTTCGATTTCCTTGTTGAACTCCGCGTACTCGGCGGCCTTCGCCTCGTGCTCTTCGCCGGAGTACTTGACCGCGAAGGTGGTCGCGGCGACCACGAAGACGGCGAACCAGAGGATCACCAGCGGCAGCGCTTTGCCGGGAAAGCCCTTCATTTTCAGGCCGGCGAAGCTGACAACCAGCGCCGAAACCGCGAGAACTATGCCGCAGACGTAAAAGAGGGTCTCGTTATCCATGAGCGGCGGCCATCCTATAGAGGTCGATACCCGACTCGCCGTGAGGCGAAAGCGGCCTTAAGCCGCCCTCACCTCAGCCGCCGGCGCGGCACCCTCGGCCTCGGCAGCGGGAGCTGCCTCCTCGCCGATCCCGAGCCCGGCGCGGATCTTCGTGTCCAGCTCCAGGGCCAGCTCCGGGTTGTCAACCAGGAACTGCTTGGCGTTGTTGCGCCCCTGGCCGAGCCTGGTCTCGCCGTAGGAGAAGAAGGAGCCCGATTTCTGGACCAGGTCCTGCTCCATCCCGAAGTCGAGCAGCCCGCCCTCGCGGGAGATCCCGACGCCGTACTCGATGTCGAATTCGGCCTGCCGGAACGGCGATGCGACCTTGTTCTTGACGACTTTGACCCGGACCCGGTTGCCGACCGCCTCGGTCCCTTCCTTCAGGGTCTCGATCCGGCGGATGTCGAGGCGCTGCGAGGAGTAGAACTTCAGCGCCCGGCCGCCCGGCTGGGTCTCCGGCGAGCCGAACTGGACGCCGACCTTTTCGCGGATCTGGTTGGTGAACAGGCAGACGGTGTTGGTCCGGTTGAGGTTTCCGGCCAGTTTCCGCATCGCCTGCGACATCAGCCGCGCCTGCAGGCCGACGGTGGTGTCGCCGATCTGGCCGTCGAGCTCGGCTTTCGGGGTCAGCGCCGCGACCGAGTCGATCGCGACCACGTCGACCGCCGCGGAGGCGATCAGCCGGTCGGCGATCTGCAGCGCCTGCTCGCCGTAATCCGGCTGGGAGACCAGCAGCTCGTCGGTGTCGACGCCGATCGCCCGCGCGTAGACGGGGTCGATCGCGTGCTCGGTGTCGATGAAGGCGCAGACCCCGCCCATCGCCTGAGCCTCGGCGATGATGTGGTTGACGAGCGTCGTCTTACCCGAGGACTCCGGGCCGAAGATCTCGACGATGCGGCCGCGCGGGACGCCGCCGATGCCGAGCGCCAGGTCGAGCGCCAGCGCCCCGGTCGGGATCGCCTCCACTTTGACCGTGCCCTTGTCCCCGAGCCGCATCAGGGAGCCCTCGCCGAACTCCCGTTTGATCCCGGTGACCGCGCTCTCGAGCGCCGCGTCTTTCGCTTTCGCCTCTTTGGCCGAAGCCTCTCTCAAGTTCGTTTTCGCCATCTAGATCACCTCACTGCTGCCCCCGCCGGGCAGCTCGACTTGGGCCAACGGCACATAGCGCGCACCGGTCGGCTGGAGTTCAGAACGATAAAGAGCCATCCGGACAGCAAGCCGAGGCTCTTCCAGCTCCTCCGGGATCGCTCCCGGAGGTTCCGAGACGACCGCCGGCCGCCTCGATCCCCGCGCCTCGGAACGTACCCGAGCCACGGTCACATGCGGCCAAAACGGCCGCTTCTCGGGCTCGTAGAAGCCCTCGTTGACAAGTTTCTCCTGCAGGCCCGCCTGCAGCGCCTCGGCGCCAGGCGAGATCGCCGGCAGCGCGAACACACGCGCCCGACCCCGCGGCGGTCGCTGCTCGGGGTCACGCAGCTCCACCCAAGGCGCCGGCGCCGCGCTCTCACGCACCGCCACGGCAATCGCCTCGATCTCCTCCTCGGGCCGGGAGCCAAGGAAGGCAAGGGTGATGTGGAGCGACTCCGGCGCCACCGGTCGCAGCGCCGGGTCCGCCAGCGCCTCTCTCCCCCAGGCGACCAGCCCTTCGCGGGTCGCATCCGGCAGGTCGAGGGCGACGAACAAGCGCGCCTGAGGTGCTTTTGCTGATGTCTTCGGTCTCTCCTTGGCCACGGCCGCCACGCTACGGGGCCGGGACGCACGAAACAACGCGCTAAAGCAACTTTTGCGTCACGACTTCTCGCCGATTCCCTCACCGAGGAGCTGGCGCAGCAGGTGCATCCCGACCAGGGCCGAGCGTTCGCGGATATCGGGGCGCCCGCCGGGGATCACCGGGTCACGGGCGATCGCCGTGCCGTCGGCGAGGCGGGCGTTGAAGCAGACGTAGCCGACCGGCTTCTCCTCGGAGCCGCCGCCCGGCCCGGCGATGCCGGTGATCGAGACCGCGACCTCGGCCTCGAAGCGCTCCAGCGCCCCGATCGCCATCGCCTCGGCGACCTCCGGCGAGACCGCCCCCTTCGCCTCTATCAGCGCCGGATCGACCCCCAGCATTTCCGCCTTGGCCTCGTTCGAGTAGGCGACGACGCCGCCGGCGAAGTACTCCGAAGCCCCGGCGAGATCGGTGATCCGCGCCGCCAGCAGGCCACCGCTGCAGGACTCCGCCAGGGCCAGCTTGCGACCGAGCAGCAACGTCGCCACTTGGGCGTCGATCGTCTCCCCGTCGAGGCTGAAGGTCTCCTCCCGGTGGCGCCGCGCCAGGCCCGCCCGCACCTCCTCGGCGATCGCGGTCGCCTCGTCGCGGTAGCGCACGTCGATCTCGATCTCGCCTTTGCGCAGGCAGGTGGTGATCTCGACCGCCTCCAGGTCGAGCCCGTCGGACTCCATCTCCCGCAGGCTCTTGGCGATTTCCGACTCCGGCACCCCGAACATCCGCATCGTGTAGGCGCGCAGAGGCGTCGCCTTCGCCAGAACCTCCTTCACCGGCTCGGTCTCGACCGCCGCCTCCCACATCGGCGGCAGCTCACGCGGCGGCCCCGGGAGGACGACCACGACCCGCTCGCCGGCCGGGACGACCAGCCCCGGCGCCGTCCCCACCGGATCGAGGGCGACCGCGCCCTCGGGGACCATCGCCTGCTTGCGATTCGACTCGCGCAAGGCCGCCTCGTCGAGCCGGAACCGCTGCGCGAAGCCGCTGAGGATCTCGGCGATCTTCGCCTCCATCGCCTCGTCGAGGACCATCTCGCGGCCGGCGAAGCGGGCGACTACCTCCGCCGTCAGATCGTCCGCGGTCGGCCCGAGGCCGCCGCTGGTGACGATCAGGTCCATCCCCTCAGCGGCCATGAACCGCAGCGCCGCCTCGAGATCGTCGGGGCGATCGGCGACGACCATGATGTGGGCCACCTCCACCCCGCGCTCGGCGAGGCGCTCGGAGACCCAGGGCCCGTTGGCATCGGAGATGCGCCCGGTCAGGACCTCGGTTCCCGTGACGATGATGCCGGCGCGAATCACGCGCCGGAAGCTACCGGACGCCCCCAGTAGTCAGGCCGATCGCGAGCAGGGCCGCGATCACCAGGGCGACGACGATGACCGCCAGCACCCCCTGGGGGATTCGCCGGCGCCCGCGATTTCGGCTCTTCACCACCGGTCGCGGCTTCGGATCGACCCGCGGCAACCGCTCCCCGGGCCGGGCGGCGCCACGGCTGCGACGGTGCTCCTCGGCCAGCCGCTCGCCGTCGAGCCCGAGATAGCGCCCGTAGGTGCGGATAAAGGCCCGGGCGTAGGTGTCACCGGGCAGCTGCTCCCATTCGTCGTTCTCGATCGCCCCCAGGTAGCGACCGCGGATCTTCGTCGCCTCTTCGACCTGCTGCAGGCTCAGCTTCTTCCGGGTCCGGGCCTCATGAAGCTTCTTCCCGACGCCATCGTCCACATTCCCATTTTGCGGCTATTCGGGCCGCGGCGCAAAGTCTTCGCGATCTAGACGTCGGGATCGGAGTCGACCGCAACCGGCGCCGGCTCGGCCTCGCCGCTGCTGAGGACCCGCGAGAGGTCGGCCTGGGTGATCAGGACCTGGCGCGGTTTCGAGCCCTCGTAGCCGGAGATGACGCCGCGCCGCTCGAGCATGTCGATCAGGCGGCCGGCCCGCGTGTAGCCGACCCGCAGGCGCCGCTGGATCATCGAGACCGAGGCGGTCTCGGTCTGCACGACCAGGCGGATCGCCTCGTCGAGCAGGTCATCGCTGTCAGGGTCGAAGTCGTCGTCGCGATCCTCGCTCTCAGCCTCCTGCGGCGTCTCCAGCAGCTCGTCCTCGAATTCCGGTTCGCCCTGTTTCGCCCAGTGCTTGGTGATCCGGGCGATCTCGTCCTCGGTCACGAAGGCCCCCTGAACCCGCGAGAGTTTCGAGGTACCGGCGCCGCGGAACAGCATGTCGCCCTGGCCGAGCAGGGTCTCAGCGCCGCCCTGATCGAGGATCACCCGCGAGTCGGTCTGCGAGGAGACGGCGAAGGCGATCCGGGAGGGGATGTTGACCTTGATCGTGCCGGTGATGATGTCGGTCGAGGGGCGCTGGGTCGCCAGCACCAGGTGGATCCCGGTCGCCCGCGACTTCTGGGCCAGGCGGATGATCGAGTCCTCGACTTCGGCCGGGGCGACCATCATCAGGTCCGCGAGCTCGTCGATCACGCAGAGGATGTGCGGCAGCGGCGACTGGCCCTGCTTTCGACGGGTGCGGTTGAGCTCGTCGAGGTTGCGCGCCCGGGCCTCGCTCATGATCCCGTAGCGGCTCTCCATCTCGACGATCAGGTTGGAGAGGACGTTGGCCGCAAGCCGTGGCGAGGTCACCACCGGCGTCAGCAGGTGCGGGACGTTCTCGTAGTGGTTGAGCTCGACCTGCTTGGGGTCGACCAGGACCAGGCGGACCTCGTTCGGCGAGGCCTGCATCAGGATCGAGGAGAGGATCGCGTTGACGCAGCCGCTCTTGCCCGAGCCGGTGGTGCCGGCGACGAGCACGTGCGGCATCTTCGCGATGTCGGTCCAGACCGGGTTGCCGTCGATTCCCTTGCCGAGCCAGGCGACCAGCGGCGAGGTCTTCTCCGG
>JBQCHW010000239.1:0-4206 GCA_051954315.1 Solirubrobacterales bacterium | reverse complement strand
GGGAAGCACTCGTGGCAGCGGCGCGGCGACTCTTCCCGGCAGGGCTTCTCGGTCGTCGTCCGCACCAGCTGCCCGTTGCGGTGGCAGATCGGCAGGAACTCGTGCAGCGTGTAGAGGATCGGGACTTCGTCGCCGAGCGTGTTGCGCAGCTCGCGCAGCATGTCGTAGCCGAAGAAGAGGGTGTGCTGGAGGTGGACGACGTCGGGGCGCTGCGCCTCGAGGAACTCGCGCAGGTACTTGATCAGCGCCGCCTTGCCGCGCGGGGTGCCGTTGAGCCAGTCGTATTCGAGCGTGTCGGTGTAGAAGAAGTACTGGTTGGGGTCCTCGTTGACCCCGGTCAGCAGGGTGCCCTCGTGGTAGCGGCTGGAGATCGAGACGGGGGGGCCGGTGCGGGCGAGGAAGAGCGGTTCGAACTCGCCCCCGTCGCGCACGGCGCGGTAGAGCTCGTAGGCATAGGCCTCGGCCCCGCCGGGGCGGATCGTCGGATGGTTATGTGAGACGTAGAGGATCTTCGGCTTGGCGTTCAATCCCGCCCCTGCTTCCCTGCGGTGGCCTATGCATCATCGCCGCCGAGGCCCAGTCGTTCAAGCCGATTAGAAAGTTTGTCCGGTTTTTCGCTATCCAGGTACGCGAGGGGTTTCGTCTGCGAAGGGTCTGCTGGCGCGGATTGCGGGGCGCGGCGGCCGTTCGCCGGCGGAACTTCATAGAGGTCGCAAAGTCCGCTCCGGGAGGCGATCAGGCGGGCGCCGGAGGCGAGGACGCGCTCCAGCTCGGGCTCGGGGGGCGGATCGGACGGGCGCTTGGAGACGAGGACGAATGCTCCCTGACTGGACGCGGCGTCCAGGCGGCGTTCGAGGCCCCGGGGGTTGCCGCGGCCGAGCGGCGCGACGGTGCGCTCGCCCGTCGCGAGGCCGGCGCCGTCGGTGCCGATCGCGAAAACGAGCGCCTCGTCGGGGAGGACCGCGTCGAGCAGCGCCCGCAGTTGCCCGTTCGGAGCCGTGCCCGCCTCGGTCGCGGCGGCTTCGGCGGGGGAGCGGAGGAGGTCGTAGACGATGCAGGTGTCGCGCTGGTCGGCGACGACCCGGCAGTGGACGCCGAGCCATGCGGCGAGCCCGGCGTAGTGCTCGAGCCACCAGAGAGCAGTCGCGGGCAGGCAGAGGAATTCGGTCCCTTCGGCGCGCGCCGCCTCCAGCTGGGCGATCGCTTCCTCGGAGGTGCGGGGGTAGTAGCCGGCGTAGCGGCCCTCGGTGTCGGCCGGGAAGTGGCGCCCGCTGCGCTCGGCGAACTCGACCAGGCGCTCGTCGCCTTTGCTGACCACCGCGACCACGGCTTCGCTCGGGGTCGCGTTCTCCACGACCCTCCCCAACCGCCGGCAGAGCTCGTCGTACTCCTCAGGCCCGATGCGGCGGGATGATACTTGGCGCCTGATGACTCCCCCGGACGAAGAAGCGACCCGCAGCCTCGTCGTCAACGCCGACGACCTCGGCCTCTCCGCCGCGGTTAACGACGGCATCTTCGCCGCCCACGCCGAAGGCATCGTCACCAGCGCCAGCCTGATGGTGCGGCAGGGCGCGGCCCCGGCGGCGGCCGAGCGCGCGCCCGAGTTCCCGCGGCTGGCGATCGGCCTCCACATCGACCTCGGGGAGTGGAACTACGAAGAGGGCGAGTGGAAGCTGGCCTACTCGCACTGCGACGGCGACGACCCCGATGCGGTCGAGTCGGAGTGCCGCGCCCAGCTCGAGCGCTTCCGCGCCCTGCTCGGCCGCGAGCCCACCCACCTCGACTCCCATCAGCACGTGCACGAGCAGGAGCCTGCGAAGGGGGTGGCGGAGGCGCTCGCCGCCGAGCTAGGGGTGCCGCTGCGAAACCGAGCGATCCCTTACGAGGGCGGCTTCTACGGCCAGAGCGGCAAGGGCGAACCGTTCCCGGAAGGCATCACCCCCGAGCGCCTCATGGACCTGATCCGCAACTTGCCGCCCGGCTGGACCGAGATCGGCTGCCACCCGGCGTCCGGCCCCGTTCCCACCTCCTCCTACGACGCCGAGCGCCAAAAAGAGCTGGAGACGCTTCGCGATCCCCGGGTCAAAGACCTGCTCAATGTGACAGGTATCCAACTGTGCTCTTTTGCACAGGCACAGCACCAATAACTCCCTAACTTCGGGGGCATGATCCGTTCCGCCCCACCCGCACCCTTCAAGACCGCCTTCCTCGCTTTCGCGATCGCGGTCGTGGTCGCCCTCGCCGTCGCGGTGGCGCCGCAGCCCTACTAGCCGCCGAGCACGAACGCGCAGTAGCCGCCGGCGATCTTCGCGGCGGAGAGGCGGCCGCTCGGCCGCACCCACTGCGGGGTGTAGTTGACCATCCCCAGCAGGGCGAGGAGGGAGAGGCGGCGGTCGGCGAAGGTCATCGAGCCGTCGGCCTCGCCGCGGGCGAGGAGGTCGTCGAGGATCTTCTCGAAGGCTTTGCGCTGGGCGCGGACGTGGCGCCAACGCGGCTGGCGCTCGATCGCCTGGCGCTCCTGGGTGAAGACGAGCATGTGGTGGCGGTGGGCGACGACGTGGGCGACCCAGGCCTCGACCAGGTTGCGCAGCTGCTCGACCGGCGGCAAAGCGGCGGCGACGATCTCGCGGGCGCGCCTGAGCAGCGGCTCGAGCAGCTCGTCGCAGATCGCGATCAGGAGGTCGTCCTTGCCCTCGATGTAGTGGTAGATGCCGCCGGCGGCAAGGCCGGTCGCCTCGGTCAGCTCGCTCATCGAGGTCCCGTCGTAGCCGCGCTCGGCGAAGAGCTCGGCGGCGGCCGCGATGACCTCGCTGCGGCGGGCCTCATAGCGGGCCCGCAGGGCGGGCCGGGTCGGGGGAGAGGGCAGCGGCATCTCGGGAAGGGTAGACCAAAAACCGAACGTTCCTTCGAACTTCGAACGCTGATTCGGTATCTTGTTGGGATGGACTTCGAGCTCGGCGATGAGCACCGCCTGATCCAGCGCACCGTTCGCGACTTCGCCGTCAGCGAGGTCGCGCCGGTCGCCGAGGAGCTCGACCGCGAGAAGCGCTTCCCCTACGAGATCGTCCGCAAGCTCGCCGACCTCCACCTGATGGGAATCCCGTTCCCGCAGGAGTACGGCGGCGGGGGCGGGGACTCGCTCGCCTACGCGCTGGCGGTCGAAGAGCTGACCCGAGTCGACTCCTCGGTCGCAATCACCCTCTGCGCCCACACTTCGCTCGGCACCCAGCCGATCTATCTCTTTGGCAACGAGGAGCAGAAACGGGAGTGGCTGCCGCGGCTGATGTCGGGGGAGATCCTCGGCGCCTTCGGCCTGACCGAGCCCGAGGCCGGCTCCGACGCCGGCAACGTCCGCACCAAGGCGCGGCTCGACGGCGGCGAATGGGTGATCGACGGCGCCAAGCAGTTCATCACCAACGCCGGCACCGAGATCTCCGGCGTCGTCTGCATCACCGCCCGCACCGGCGACGACGAGATCTCCAACCTGATCGTCGCCAACGGCACCCCCGGCTACGAGCAGGGCGAGCCCTACCGCAAGATGGGTTGGAACGCCTCCGACACGCGGCCGCTCACCTTCACCGACTGCCGGGTGCCGGAGGAAAACCTGCTCGGCCCGCGTGGGATGGGCTTTCGGCAGTTCCTGCAGGTGCTCGACATCGGCCGGATCGGCGTCGCCGCGATGGGCGTCGGGCTGGCACAGGGCGCCCTCGACGAGGCACTCGCTTACGCGAAGGAGCGCCAGGCCTTCGGCCAGTCGATCTCCCGCTTCCAGTCGATCCAGGCCAAGCTGGCCAATCTCTCGACTGAGATCGAGGCCACGCGGATGCTCGTGCACAAAGCGGCGTGGCTGAAGGACCTCGAGCGCAACTTCACGCTAGTCGCCGCCCAGGCCAAGCTCAAGAGCGGCCGCCTGGCGGTGTGGGCGGCCGACGAGGCTGTGCAGATCCACGGCGGCTACGGCTACATCGAGGAGTACCCGGTGTGCCGCTTCTACCGGGATGCCAAAATCCTCACCATTGGCGAGGGGACCGATGAGGTGCAGGAGATGGTGATCGCCCGGGCGCTGGGGGCGTAGCGGCGCGGGTGGCCGAGCTGGAGACCGAGCGGCTGCTGCTCCGCCAGTGGCGCGAGGAGGATCTGGCGCCGTTTGCCGCCCTCAACGCCGATCCGGAGGTCATGCGCCACTTTCCCTCCAGCCAGACCCGG
>JBQCHW010000238.1:0-10000 GCA_051954315.1 Solirubrobacterales bacterium | reverse complement strand
CCCGCCCACTCCGCCAGACGCCGGAAGCTGGGCAACCGCTCCCCCGCTGCCAACTCCCCGGTCCGAATCAGCGCCCGCAACCGCCAGCTCAGCTGCAACCCGACAGGAAGCTCGTCCGCCGGATCAACCGCAAACGGGGATTGCTCTAGCTGTTTCACCAATCCGCACAGTATTCATCTTAGCTGTGCGAGTCAACTAAAACCGTTGAGCGCGGGCCGGGAGACCCCGGAGGAGCCCCCACGAAATTTGCCCGGGCGGGGTCTCCCCGTCCCTCCCCCACCTGCCTCAGGGCGTAAGGACGATCTTCAGAGCTTCGCGTCGGTCGTAGATCTCGTAGGCACGGCTGGCTTCGTCCAGCGGCATGTGATGCGTGACGAGCGGGCTCGGGTCAAGCTTGCCGGCCTCCATCAGGGCCAGGACCCGGTCGACGTGGGCGATCACGTTGGCGAGGCCGAGGCGCAGCTGCAGGCCCTTCAGCCAGGCGAGGCCCAACGGCACCTCGCCCTTGCCGGCGTAGGCGCCGATCCCGGAGACGGTGCCGGCGTCGCGGGTGAGGCTGATCGCCAGCGCCAGCGGCCCGGGGTCGCCGACCGCGTCGACGGCGACGTCGACGCCGAGCCCTTCGGTGGCGGCGCGCACCGCTTTCTTCGGGTCGTCCTCGGTCAGATGGAGCGGCGTCGCCCCGAAGCGCTCCGCCATCGAAAGCCGTTCGGAGACGGTGTCGATCGCGAAGACCTTGACCGCGCCGCCGGCCACCGCCGCCTGCACCGCGCAGAGGCCGACCGGCCCCAGTCCCAGCACCGCGACGGTGTCCCCGGCCTTCATCTCGGCGTGGGCGACCGCGTGGTAGCCGGTCCCCATCACGTCGCCGGCGAAGAGGGCGACCTCGGCCGACATCCCCTCCGGCACCCGCCGCAGGGTCAGGTTCGCCCGCGGCACCAGCAGCAGCTCCGCCTGGGCTCCCTGCAGGTTGCCGAGGTTGGCACCGTGGCCGAAGGTCTGGCCGTTGCGGCAGCGGTGATAGTCGCCGCGCAGGCAGGAGGCGCAGGTCGCGCAGGCGGTGTGGAAGGTGCCGAGGACGCGGTCGCCGACCGCGACCCGTTCGACGTCGTCACCCGCCGCGACCACCGTGCCGACGAACTCGTGGCCGATCGTGAAGCCCTGCTCGACCGGGACCCGCCCGTGGTAGATGTGGAGGTCAGAGCCGCAGATACCGCTCGCCTCCACCTTGACGAGCGCGTCGTCGGCAGCGGAGATCTCGGGATCGGGCTTCTCCTCGATCCGCACCTGCTCGGGCGCTTGGAAGGTGACGGCGCGCATGGAGCGCCGAAAGCTACCGGCCCCGGACCAGGAAAGCCCCTTAGTTGACGCCGGCGACCTGGAAGCGGCTTTTTTCGCCACTGGGGCTGGCGGTCTCCTCGATCCGGGCCTCCAGCGCCAGCTCCTTCTCGAAGTCGGCCGCCTCGCCGTGCTGGAAGGAGACGTCCTGGCCCTCGAGCAGCTCGATGAAGATCTCGACGAAGCGGGCGTCGAGCTGTTTGCCGGCGACCCGGCGGAGCTCGACGATCGCGTCGTGGCTCGACATCGGGGTCCGGTAGGAGTCGCGGGCGGTCATCACGTCGTAGGTGTCGGCGACGGAGATGATCCGGGCCAGCTCGGGGATTTCGTCCCCGGCCAGGCCGCGCGGATAGCCTTTGCCGTCGATCCGCTCGTGGTGGGCGAGGATGATCTCCGCCACCGGGCCGTAGCCGTCGAGCGAGGAGACGACCCGCGCCCCCTGCTGCGGGTGGCGCTTGATCAGCATCCAGTCCTCGTCGGTGAGCGGCACGTTGGCCTTGAGGATGCGGTCGGGGAGGATGAACTTGCCGATGTCGTGGAGGAGCGCGGCGATGTGGACCAGCTCCTCCTCGCGGCGCGAGTAGCCGGCGCGCTGGGCGATTGCCCGCGAATAGCGGGCGACGGCGGCGCTGTGGCGGGCGGTCATCTGATCCCGCAGGTCGAGCGTGCGCAGCATCGCGCTCAGCATCCCGACCTGGAAGCTCGCCAGCTGCTTCGAGCGCAGCTCCAGCTCCTCAGCTCGCTGCTGGGAGACGAGCAGCGCCCCGAGCAGGTACTGGAAGGTGACCAGGACGACGCCGAACATCGCCACCCCCGCCAGCCCCAGCTGGACGTAGAGGTAGGCGACGCCGCAGGCCATCAGCGCCGCCGCCAGCTCCGAGGGGAGCAGCGGGAACAGCGCCGTACGGACCTTGACGAAGAACGAGCTGCGGTCCAGGTAACAGGAGTAGGAGGCGATCATCGTGAAGTTGATCGCCAGCGCCAGCAGGAAGACGGCGAAGATCAGCGCGTAGAAGCCGACGTCGGTCTGGGCGACGTTGCCGTTGTCGACGATCTCGTGGAAGACGATCCCGCTGACCAGCGGGAAGGTCGCGTAGGTGAGGACGTTGTTCAGCAGGTAATGCCCCGCGTCGCGCCAACGCAGCCAGCCGGCGAGGATCGTCAGCACGCCGATCACCGCCGCCGGCGTGCCGCCGAGGAAGACCATCGCCAGGACCAGGGCGAGGAAGCTGCCGGAGATCTTCACCTTCGAGGTGGTGCTGATCGCCGTCAGGTCGCTGAAGACCGAGAAGCCGAGCAGGATGAAGAACAGCGGCAGGTCCCAGTTGGCGCTCTGCGCGCGCCAAATCGCCGCGCCAGTTACCAGCACGAGGCCGGCGACCATCGTCGCTATCGCCAGGCGGGTGGGACGGGGCTGAGACATCTCTTGATTTGGAATCGGCTAAAGGGGAACGAGTCTTGACAGGGATCGTCAACCAGTTTCCCGAGCGCTTACCAATTCCCTGCGCCTGGGATGGGTTTGACGTTTCCGCTATTTGCGAACTTCAACGTTAGACCGGTTGGCGGGGAAAGGGCAAGACGACTAGCCGCATGGCCAGATTCGCCCAAAAAGCGGGCCGTTGCGGCGACGACGACGAGAGGCGGGCGCAGGGCGAGGCGCGGCGACCCCGAAAAGCAGACCCAAGAAGCAGAAAGGGCGCCCCTGAGGGGCGCCCTTTCGAAGTCTGGTGCAGACCCGGTGACTGGCGGTCTGCTTGAAAAAGCTTAGTGACGGTAGCCCATGTTCCTTGCCCCTTCCGTAGTCGTTGAAGCCCGCAACGTTGTGCGTTGCATCGTGGAAACGATCAATTTCTGGGCAGTTTGTAGCACAGATTGGCGGAAACTTGTGCATCTGCAGGAAAAGTTGTGCAGAAATGAAGTAAGACGCTTGGCTAGATATGGCTGAGCCCCGCCTCACCGATCCCCTCCGCAGGCCACTCTTTCGGCGGCTGGCCGCCTCGTACTCGATCAACGAGCTGGGCGACTGGATGGGGATCATCGCCCTCTCGGTGCTGGTCTTCGATCGCACCGATAGCGCCCTCGCGACCGCCGCCCTCTTTCTCGGCACCCGCTTCCTCCCCGCGCTCTTCGCTCCGGTCCTGGTTGCGCATGCGGAGCGGCCTCCGCCGCGCTTTGCGCTGCCGGTGATCTACTGCGGAGAGGCGGCGGTGTTCGGCGCGCTCGCCCTCTTGGCGGGCCACTTCTCCCTCGCTCCCGTGGTCGCCCTGGCCGCGATCGACGGCGCCCTGGCCTTAGCCGGACGGGCGCTGACCCGAGCCGTCGTCGCCACCTCGCTCGAGCCGACCGGGGAGCTGCGCGCCGGCAACGCCGTGCTCAACGTCGCCTTCACCGGCGGTGCCGCCGTCGGCCCGGCTCTGGCCGGCCTCGTGGTAGCCGGTTTCGGTGTCCAGTCAGCCCTCTTACTGGACGCGGTGTCTTTTTACATCGTCGCCTGGATCCTCTTCACCGCCGGCTCGATGCCCCAGGCCGAGCCCGAAGAGGGGCGGATGCGGGACCGGGTCCGCGCCGGCCTCGCCTACATCCGCGAAGAGACCGTCCTCGGCCGGATCCTCTTCGCCCAAGGGATCGCCTTCATCTTCTTTGCCGCGGTGCTCCCGGTCGAGGTCGTCTACGTGAAGGAATCGCTCGGCTCCGACGACACGGGCTACGGCCTGATGCTGGCCAGCTGGGGGGTGGGGATGGTGCTCGGCAGCCTGATCTTCGCCCGCATCCGCGAGACCTCGCTCGGCGGGCAGCTCTTCTTCAGCACGCTGGCGATCGGGGTCGGCTACCTCGGGCTTGCCGTCGCCCCCACCCTCGCCTTCGCCTGCGCGGCCTCGGTCGTCGGCGGCGCCGGCAACGGGATCCAGTGGGTGGCGGCGATCTCCGCCGTGCAGGAACTGACCGCGGAAAACATGCAGGCGCGGGTGATGAGCGTGCTCGAGTCGATCGGCGCGGCAATGCCCGGCATCGGCTTCGCTCTCGGGGGTGTCATCGCCGTCGTCGTCAGCCCCCGAATGACGTTTTTAGCAGCGGGTTCCGGGGTAATCGCCATCGTTGTCGTCATGGCTCCGATTCTTGGAGCGAATTGGCTAGAGCGCGGGAAAAGCTCTGAGGCAACTGCGCTTGACGCCCGTGACGAGGTTGTGGTGGAGTTGATCCCCGGAGCGTTTCCCGGCAAGCCGTCTACGGAGGAGGGAACTTGAAGAAGGTAAGGGCAGCCATCGCGGTTCTGGCATTTGCAGCGGTCACGGCACTCGCACTGGCTTCATGCGGAGGCGGCGGCGACAGCTCCAGCAGCGGCGGTAGCAGCGGGGGAGAAGGGAAGAAAGGCGGGACCCTCAACATCACCTACGCCTCCTTCCCGGACTACATGGACCCCCAGCTCTCCTACACGCAGGAAGGCTGGTCGGCGATGGGCGAGGTCTACATCCCCCTCCTTACCTACGAACACGGCGAAGGCAGCAAAGGCGCCGAAGTCATCCCGGGGCTGGCGAAAGAAATGCCGAAGATCAGCAACGGCGGCAAGACCTACACGCTCTTCCTCCGCCCCGGCCTCAAGTACTCCAACGGCAAACCGGTCAAAGCGTCTGATTTCCCCTACGCCGTCGAACGCATGTTCAAGGTCAACTCCGGCGGCTCGACCTTCTACACCAGCATCGTCGGCGCCGAAAAGTTCGCCGAAACCAAGCAGGGCGGCATCCCGGGCATCAAAACCAACGACAAGACCGGCGAAATCCAGATCGAACTCGAAAAGCCTCGCGGCACCTTCGCCAACGAGCTCGGCCTGATGTTCGTCGCCCCGGTGCCGAAGGGCACCCCGAACGAAGACCTCTCGGCCAGCCCGCCCCCGGGCACCGGCCCCTACATGATCACCAAATCCCAGCCCGGGCGAGGCTGGGAAGTCGAGCGCAACCCCTACTGGGAAAAAGCCAACTCGAAAGCGATGCCCGACTACCCGACCGGCCTCATCGACGGCGCCAAGGTGACGATCGTCCGCAACCCGCAGACGCAGGTCAACGACATCGAACAGGGCAAATACGACTACATGGAGAACCCGCCGCCGGCGGATCGCTACACCGAAGTCAAAGAAAAATTCGAAGGCACCCAGTTCCGGGTCGAGCCGACGATCAGCACCTACTACTTCTGGATGAACACGCAGGAAGCGCCGTTCAACGACCCCAAGGTCCGCCAGGCGGTCAACTACGCGGTCGACCCGGCCGCCCTCGAACGCGTCTACTCGGGCCAGATCAAAGGCACGCAGCAGATCCTGCCGCCGGGGATGCCGGGCTACGAAAAATTCGAGCTCTATCCCCACGACATGGAAAAAGCGAAAGAACTGCTGAAAGAAGCCAACCCGTCTGACATGGACATCACGGTCTGGACGGATACCGAAAGCCCGAACAACGAAGCCGGCGAATACTACGAGGGCGTCCTCAAGGAAATGGGCTTCAACACGAAGCTGAAAATCCTCAACGCCGACAACTACTTCACGGTGATCGGCAACCAATCGACCCCCGACCTCGATACCGGCTTCGCCGACTGGTTCCAGGACTACCCGCACCCGAACGACTTCTTCGAGCCGCTGCTGGCCGGGGAAAGCATCCAGCCGACCAACAACCAGAACTTCGGCAACTTCGACGATGCGGAAGTGAACAAAGAGATCGCCAAGCTCGGCGAAGAACAGCTCGGCTCCGAACAGGAAGCTGCGTATTCGGAACTGGACAAAGAAGTGATGGAAGAAGCGCCCTGGGCGCCCTACGGGACCCGGACCCTGTCCACCTTCGTCTCCAGTGCGATCAATCTCGAAAACGTCATCTACAGCCCGACCTTCGGCGCGTACCTGACGAGCTTTGAATTCAACGAATAGAGCCGCTGCCCCGGCGGAGCCCGAAAAGGGCTCCGCCGGCTACGGCCCCTGGCGGCTGGCGCTGCGGCGCTTCCTGCGCAACCGCGTCGCCGTCGCCTTTCTCGTCCTCTTCTTCCTGATCGTCGCCTTCGTCCTGGCGGCACCCCTGTGGGCTGACCACGTCGCCCACACCGGGCCGAACGACGGCCACACGCTGCAGAAACTCCACGTCGACGGCGAAGTTCGCGAAGTCGTCACGCCCGAAGGCAAGCCGATCGGCCCGCAGTGGTTCCAGGCCGACGGCAAGTTCTTCCTCGGCGCCGACAGCCGCCTCGGACGCGACGAGATGGTGCGGCTGATGTACGGCGGCAGGACCTCGCTGCTGATCGCCTTCCTCTCCGGCCTGATCACCACCCTCCTGGCCGTCGTCCTCGGCCTCCTCGCCGGCTACTACCGGGGCTGGGTCGACGCGGTGATCGCCCGCACCCTCGACGTGCTCTGGTCGCTGCCGGTGCTCTTGATCGGGATCGCGATCGGGACGGCTTCGGCGCTGGGAGGGATCGGCATCGGACCGCTGCATCTCGAAGGCGGCTCGATCTGGATCCCGATCTTCATCATCAGCATCTTCTACATGCCTTACGTGGCGCGGCCGATCCGCGGCGAGGTCCTCTCCTTGGGCGAAAAAGAGTTCGTCGAGGCGGCGATTGCCCAGGGGGCGGGGCCGCTGCGGGTGATGTTCGGCGAGCTCCTTCCCAACCTCGCCTCGACGATCGTCGTCTTCTTCGCGCTAAATATCGCCAACAACCTGCTCTTCGAGTCGGCGCTCTCGTTCCTCGGCGCCGGCGTGCAACCGCCGAACTCCTCCTGGGGGACGATGATCTCGATCGGCGAGGAGCTGCTGACCACGCAGCCGCTGCTGGCGATCATCCCCGGGGTGATGATCATGCTGACGGTGCTCTCGCTGAACATCGTCGGCGACGGCCTCCGCGACGCGCTCGACCCACGTTCGAAAGTCCGCTTCGAGGCCAAGACCGGGATCGCCGAGCCAGAGGGGGCGGCGATCTGATGATCCGCTTCATCGCCAGGCGCCTGGTCGGGATGGTGTTCGTCCTCTTCGTCGTCTCGCTGATCGTCTTCCTCGTCTTCAACGTGATCCCGAACTCGCCGCCGGCTCAGCGGCTAGCCGGCAAGAACGCGACCCCGACCCTGGTCAAGAGCATCGAAGAAGAATGGGGTTTCGACGAATCGCTGCCCAAGCAGTACGTGACGATGATGAAGAAGGTCTTCACCGGCGAACTGATCCAGTATTCGCCGCGGGTGCCGGTCGACGACCGGATCAAGGAAGGCATCCCGGCAACGCTTTCGCTCAGCATCGGCGCCGGGATCATCTGGCTCGCTTTCGGGCTTCTGCTCGGCTACCTGGCGGCGACCAACGCCGGCGGTTGGCTCGACCGTGGATTGACCGGCCTGGCGGTGGCGGGAATCTCGATCCCGGTCTTCCTGCTCGCCCCGGTGCTGATCTACTTCCTCACCTACAAGCTCGAAATCTTCCCCAACGGGGGTTACGTCGGCCTCACCGAAGACCCCTGGGAATGGCTCAAGCACCTGATCCTGCCCTGGTTCACGTTGGCCGTCCTCTCGATCGGGTTCTACAGCCGCGTCCTTCGCTCGAACATGCTCGACGTGATGAACGAGGACTACGTGCGCACCGCCCGCGCCAAGGGGTTGAGCGAGCGCCAGGTGATGACCCGGCACGTCTTGCGCAACTCGCTGATCCCGATCATCACCCTGTTCGGGCTCGACTTCGGCGCCACCATCGCCGGCACCGCGATCATCACCGAAGTCCTCTACAACATCGAAGGCATCGGCCTCTACGCGGCGGAATCGATCGGCAAACTCGAACTGCCGCCGATCATGGGCATCACCCTCTACGGCGCCTTCTTCGTCGTCTTCATCAACGCCCTGGTCGACATCGCCTACGCCTATCTCGACCCGCGCGTGCGGCTGGGGAGCGCGGCGCGATGAGCGCGCAGCCGATCCTCTCGGTCCGCGACCTGCGGGTCGGCTTCGTCACCGAAGGCGGGCTGCTGCAGGCCGTCGACAAAGTCAGCTTCGACCTCTCCCCCGGCGAAGTGCTGGCGATCGTCGGCGAGTCGGGCTCCGGCAAGAGCGTCACCGCGCAGACGATGATCGGCCTCACCCGCTCGAAAAACTCGCGGATCGAGGGCTCGGTCAAGCTCGAGGGCGAGGAGCTCCTGGATGCCGACGACGCGACGATGCGGCGGCTGCGGGGGGAGAAGATCGGGATGGTCTTCCAGGACCCGATGACCTCCTTCAACCCGGTCTACCGGCTCGGGGCGCAGATCGTCGAGGCGATCCGCGCCCACGGGCAGGACATCGGCAAGGAGCAGGCGCGCCAGCGGGTGGTCGAGCTCTTCGACTCGGTCGGGATCCCGAACGCCGAGAGCCGGATCGACAACTACCCGCACGAGTTCTCGGGCGGGATGCGGCAGCGGGCGATGATCGCGATGGCATTGGCGCTGGAGCCGGAGGTGCTGATCGCCGACGAGCCGACGACCGCGCTCGACGTGACGATCCAGGCCCAGATCCTGCACCTGCTCGAGGACCTCAACCGCGAGCGCGGCCTGGCGACGATCCTGATTACCCATGACCTCGGTGTCGTCGCGGAGGTCGCCGACCGGGTGCTGGTGATGTACGCGGGGCGGGTGGTCGAGGAGGGGACGCTCGACGAGATCTTCTACGACCCGCAGCACCCCTACACCTGGGGGCTGATGGGGTCGCTGACCCGGCTCGACCGGCCGCGGCCGCATCGGCTGCCGCAGATCGCCGGCTCGCCGCCCTCGCTGCTCGACCTGCCGCAGGGTTGCCCGTTCCGGCCCCGCTGCCCGCACGAGTTCTCGAAATGCCCGGAGTACCCCGGGCTGGAGGCGCGCCTGCCGGAGGTGCCGGGGCACCGTGACCGCTGCTGGCTGACGCCGGAGCAGAAGCGGGAGAAGCGCCAGGTCGAGGGGCAGATCGGGCTGGAAGCGCCGGAGGAGGTATCGCGGGGATGAGTGACGGGGCCAAAGGGGGCGGCGCGCTGCTCGAGGTCACCGACCTGGTCAAGCACTTCCCGGTCAAGCGCGGCATCCTGATCGACCGCGAAGTCGACCAGGTGCGGGCGGTCGACGGGGTCAGCTTCAAGGTCGAACGGGGCGAGACGCTCGGGCTGGTCGGCGAGTCCGGCAGCGGCAAGTCGACCGCCTGCCGAGCGGTGCTGCAGCTGATCAAGCCGACCTCGGGCTCGGTCAAGTTCGAGGGCCGAGAGATCGCTGGCCTCGGCCGTCGCCAGATGCGGCCGCTGCGGCGGGAGATGCAGATGATCTTCCAGGACCCCTACGCCTCGCTGAACCCGCGCAAACGGATCGGCCAGATCGTCGGCGACCCGCTGAAGCTGCAGGGTGTGGCGAAGGGCGGGGACCGGCGCCGGCAGGTGCAGGAGCTGCTGGAGCGGGTCGGGCTTTCCAGCGAGCACTACAACCGCTTCCCGCATGAGTTCTCCGGCGGCCAGCGGCAGCGGATCGGGATCGCCCGGGCGCTGGCGCTGAAACCGAAGCTGGTGATCTGCGACGAGCCGGTCTCCGCCCTCGACGTCTCGATCCAGGCCCAGATCGTCAACCTGCTCGACGACCTCCAGGACGAACTCGGCCTCGCCTACCTCTTCGTCGCCCACGACATCGGCGTCGTCCGCCACATCTCCGACCGGATCGCGGT
>JBQCHW010000237.1:0-4392 GCA_051954315.1 Solirubrobacterales bacterium | reverse complement strand
CCGGAAACTCCCGGTCGCCGATCTCGAGCGGTACGAGGGATTCAGCATCTTCTATGCAGCCGGCCCGCCGGAGGCGCGGATCTGCGGCGGCCAGCGGGTCGGCGTGGTCGGCGGCGGCAACTCGGCCGGCCAGGCGGCCGTATGGCTCGCCCGCGGCGGTGCCCTGGTCACCCTCCTGCACCGCCGGGCCGACCTCGGCGAGACGATGTCGCAGTACCTGATCGAGGAGCTCGACCGCTACGGCGTCCACGTCCGCGACCGCAGCGAAATCACCGAGCTGCACGGCGACGACGGCAGGCTGGAAGCCGTCACCCTCACCGACGGCACCCGCCTCCTCTACTCGTTCCTCTTCCTCTTCCTCGGCGCTTCGCCCTGCACCGACTGGCTCGGCGAAGCCGTCGCCCGCGACGAGAAGGGCTTCGTCCTCACCGGCCCCGAAGTCGGCGCCGAAGGCCTCCTAGAAACCACCGTCCCCCGCGTCTACGCCGCCGGCGACGTCCGCGCCGGCTCGATCAAGCGCTGCGCTATCGCCGTCGGCGAGGGCGCTGCGGTGGTGCGCTTTGTGCACGAGCACTTGGAGCCGGCGGCGGGTTCTGGTCAACCTGTTTCCAGGTAAGCAGCTCCTCGACCTCCCAGCCTTCCTCGGCTTCTTTCGACAGCTTTTCGATCAGCTCGTCGGTGAGAAGCTCACCGGTGATCAAGCGTCCGTAGTTCTTTGGCTCCGCCATCATTCTCTCGGCAACAGGTTTGCGTATTTCGGCCGCATCTTCATTGCATGTATAGCGGCCTCCGACAAGTCAGGTCGCAATGCCGTGACCACCTCCAAGAGCATCCCGTCACGTGCTGGACCAAGGTAAAGACGTCGCTGGTCATCCTCCTCCTGAATTCTCAATGCATGTCGAAGAGCGTGCCTGATGTCAGCGGCGGCAACTCCATGCTTCAACGCCGCCGGATGAACGTCCCGCATCCTCCTGACCCGGAAGTTCACGCGACCAGGCGGACTTCGAAGGTCGGCATGACCATCGCGCCGGCGCCGCCGATTAGGGCGAGAATGCGGGTGACGTAGGCCTGGGTCTCGGGATAGGGCGGGATGCAGTGGCAGGCTTCGACGGGGGCGGGGCCGGCGTTGTAAGCGGCTAGGGCAAGTTCGGGGGAGCCGAACTGGGCGAGGAGGTCGTGCATCAGGTGGGCCTCGGCGTCGATCGCGGCGACTGGGTCGTAGGGGTTGGCGAGGCCGTAGGAGGCGGCGGTCGAAGGCATGAACTGGGCGATGCCCTGGGCGCCGGCGGGAGAGCCGGCGGTCGGGTCGAAGCCCGACTCGGCCATCAGCTGACCGGCCATCAAGGCCGGCGGGACGCCCCAGCGGGCGGCTGAGCGAAGGATCGGGTCGCGGTACTGGGCGGGAACGAAAGAGGGCAGGGTCGTCGCAGAGACGGCAGTCGGCCCTCCCCCGCTCGCGGTTGACGCTTCTCCCGCCGAAGAGCAGGGGGCGGGTCCGGCATCGAAGCCGTAATGCCACGGCTCCCACGAGTACCTCTGGACGAAGCCGAACCTCCCCGCGTTCGAGGCCAGCCATGAGTAGGCGGCGTCCGGCCCGATATCGAGCTCGGTGGCGCACCGATGCAAGGAGTGGCCGGGGGGCGCCACCCAGGTCGGGTCGGGGTGGGCGGCGAACAGTTCCGCCTGTTCGGCATCGGAGCGGAAGCCGGAGACGACGATGAGGACGATGGCGTCGCCGCGGGCGGCGGCGGCCATCTGGTCGTAGGCCCCGGCGACGTCGGGCCTCATCCCCTCCCCGTCGCGGTAGATCAAGGGGCCGCCGTAGCCGCCGCCGCTTGCCATGCCCATGGCGCCGTCGGTGGCTGCGGCCCCAAGAGGAGCAGCAGCTTCGGCCATCGCGGAGGCTTCGACGCGCTGGCCGTCGCCTTCGCGCAGGCCGGCGACAACCACCGCCTTGGCGCGAACCGGGGCGAAGGAGCTCGCGTCGGGAAACCGCACCTGAACTCGCTTCGGATCGACCTCGTTCTCGCGGGCAACAGCCAATGCAACTGCTTCCGAGCGCACCGGCCTCGGCGGCGCCGTCGGCAAGCGTCATCGCGTAGCCGGCGGCCAGCAGTTGCAGCGCCACCAGCCCGGCCAGCAGCAGCGCCGGTAGCGCCGCGACCAGCTCCACCGTCGCCTGACCGCGCTCAGCCATCGCTGCCTTCCAGGGAGCTGGTGGCGCCGACCCGCACCGGCGGCAGCGACGGGATCAGCCGTGGAACCTCGACTCGAACTTCAACTCCGCCTTCGTCTTCGACCTTCACCCCATGCCGGAGCGCCAACGGCAGGGCGGCGCGGGCGGCGGTACCCGGGTCCCCACCCACCACCGCCGCCCGCGCCCCCGCCCGCGCCGCCACACTCGCCGACCAGAGCGCCTGGCCGGCAAGCGCGATCTGCGCCACCGCCACGACCGCCAGCAGCAGGAAGGGGACCACGGCGACCAGCTCCACCGAAGCGGTCCCGGCCTCCCCGTGTGCTGCGTTCTCGGCCCTCGGCGGCATGCCGAGACCGTCACAGGCAAAAGCGCACGTATGGCGCGCAAAAACGAAAAATTGCCGCTCAGCTCACGCGCGAAAGCGTGACCGAGCTAACTCAGTAGGTGTTGGCCTCAATCCAGACTTTCCAGATCGCTGCAACCGAGGCGGCGAGGAGGACGATCCAGAGAAGGGTGCCGCCGCCGGTGGCGAACATCTTGTCGCTGCCGGCGACCAGCAGGGCCAGCATGCCGAAGGCGCTGTAGAAGATCGCTCGGCGGCCGTCGGTGAGGGTCGAGAGGGTGAGCTGGTTCTCGCGGCTGAAGACGTAGAGCATCCAGGCGATGCCGGCGAGCAGGCCCATGGTCAGCGCGGTGAGGACGGCTTCGGCCACGTTGCCGCCGTGGGGCAGGAAGGCTACGCCCAGGGCGAGCAGCATCACGATCGCTACGTTGCGCGCGGTTCGCACCCCTCAAGTGTAGGACGGCGGCCGCTACTTCTGGGTCATCACGAGGATGCCGATGATCACCGCCGCGGCGACCGCGGCGAAGGCGAGCAGCCCGACCACACCAGCAGTCGTCGCCGCCACCTGGCGGTCCTTGCGGCTGAGCTCGATGAACTGGCCCGATCCCCAAATTCCGAGGGAGAAGGCGAAGGTGATCCCGAGGCCGGCAACCACGGAAGCGACGACCGTCTGCCAGAGGTCGCTCCACTGCACGATCGTCGCGATCATGCGCTTGCCGCCTCGACTGGCGCTCCCTGCCGCGCCCGCCGCGAGAAGGCAGCGACGATCAGCGAGAGCGCCATCAGGGTCACCAGCACCGGCCCCAGCGCCCCGGTGCCGAAGATCCGCGTAAAGCCATAAGTGAGGGCCCCGATCGCCGCCGCCGCCGGCAGCGTCAAAAGCCAGGCTACGAGGATGTTCCCCGCCACCCCCCAGCGCACCGCCGAGAGCCGTTTCGCCGCCCCGGAGCCCATGATGCCGCCGTTGATCACGTGGGTGGTCGAGAGCGGGAAGCCGAAGTGGGTCGAGGCGAGGATCACCGCCGCTCCCGCTCCCTGCGCCGAGAACCCCTGCGCCGCGTCCATCTTGATGATCCGGGTCCCGGTGGTTTTGATGATCCGCCAGCCGCCGCTGTAGGTGCCGAGGGCGATCGCCGTCGCCGAGGCGACGATCACCCAGGTCGGCGGGTCGGCTTCCGCCCCCAGCGTCCCGTTGGCGATCAGCGCCAGGGTGATCACGCCCATCGTCTTCTGGGCGTCATTGGTGCCGTGCGCCAGCGCCAGCAACCCGCCGGAGACGATCTGCCCGTAGCGATATCCGCGCGAGACGATCCCCGGTCGCTGCTTGCCCACCACCCGGTAGGAGATGCCGATCGCGATGCCGGCGACGAGGAAGGCGAGGATCGGGGCCACCACCGCCGGGATCAGGACCTTGCCGACCAACCCTTCCGCGAGGACCGCGTCGAACCCGGCCGCCGCCACGGCTGAGCCGACCACGCCGCCGATCAGCGCGTGCGATGAGCTCGACGGCAGCCCGAAGTACCAGGTGATCAGATTCCAGGCGATCGCCCCGATCAGCCCGGCGAAGACGATCGTCGGCGTGATCACTTCGGCGTCGACGACGTCCTTGGCCACGGTCGCGGCGACGCTGATCGAGATGAAGGCGCCGACGAAGTTGAGCAGCGAGGCGAACCCGATCGCCACCTGCGGCCGTGCCGCCCCGGTCGAGATCGAGGTGGCGACGACGTTGGCGGTGTCGTGGAAGCCGTTGGTGAAGTCGAACGCCAGCGCGGTGGCGACGACGATGACGAGGATTACGTCGGAGTCCACGGGCTAGGAATTTTTTATGACGATGCCCTCGAGAATTTGCGCG
>JBQCHW010000236.1:0-9971 GCA_051954315.1 Solirubrobacterales bacterium | reverse complement strand
GCTTCTCGCCCAGGTCGCCCAACGCCGGCCGCTCCCACCAATCGACCCAGTCCTCCTCGACCACCGGCAGCGGGATACCGAGGCGCTCGAGCTCGCGGCAGATCGCCCGGTAGGTGACGTAGGCGCCGCGATGGTTCCAGTGGGTGTCGGTGCGCAGATAGAGCTCGCCCTCGTCCTTTGCCGCGGCGAGCGCCTCATAGAGGTAGACCGCCTCGGCGCCGGACTCGCGGGCGATCTCCAGGTAGTCGTGGACAGGCCGGCGCGGCAGCGGCACGATGCTCGCCGGCAGCTGCTCGGAGTAGAGGATCTCCTTGTCGGGGACGACCGCGGTCAGCCAGGTGGCCCCCGCCTCGCGGGCGACGGCGACGCGCCGCTCGAACAGCGCCCTCAGCTCCTCCTTGTCCTCGTCGGAGTAGCGGACCCGGCCGGTGTGCTGGCCGATCGCGTCGTTGCTGTCGCCCTGCAGGAACAGCCAGCCGTCGCGCCCGACCAGGACCTTGCCGAGACCCTCGGGGCTGTGGAAGTAGACCCAGGCGGGACCGTCCCGCTCCCCGCCCTCGGGCTCGGCGCTCGCCTCGACCGTCCCCAGCTCGACCGGCTCCCCCTCGTCGAACGCCACCCGCACCCGCAGCTCGCTGCGCCCCGCCCGCAGCGGTCGCAGGCTCAGCATGAAGCCCGAGCGCGCCGCCCCGGGAACCTCCCCGAACTCCTCGACCACGTCCTCGCGCTCGATCGCGATCGGCATCCGGACCAGGACCTCGTCCCCGAGCGCGACCTCGACCTCGGTCGCGGTCCGCTCGGTGCCGAAGACCCAGCCGTGGATCGTCAGCCCGCGGGCATCGACGGTGGCGGCGGGGTTGCCGCGCCCGTGGGCGTCGATCGCCGGCGAGCGCGAGACCTCTGCGAGCTCGATCACGCGCTCAGCCGCGGCGGAAGACGCCAGCCCAGCGACGCTCCGGCGCGCTCACCTGGATCCGCCCGATCGGCGCCGTGGTGCCGTCGTCGAGCGCCGCCCGCAGCTCGAGGGTGCTGCGGCCCTTGCCGCGCGCCTCGATCGTCAGGTCGAAGCCGCAGTTGGCCGCCGCCTCGCGGTCGGGGAACTCCTCCGCCACTTCCGGCCGCGGCAGGCCGGGCTCGGCCGCCGCCACGACCTTGCCCTTGGCGACCACCTCGATCTTCTCGACGTCGACCCTCGTCCCCAGCACCCAGCCCATCAGGTCGAGCCGGCTCCCCTCTGTGGCGCTGACCCTGAAGGAGCCCCAGAGGGCGGAGTTGGGCAGCTCGCTCGCGAGCTCGTCGACTTTCAGCGATCCGTCGGCACTCATGCGCTCATCGTATTTCCCTCCCCCGGCGCCACCGCGCCGAGCTCGTAGATCTCGCAGCCCTCGGCCTCGAGCCGGCGGTAGCGCCCGTCGAGGTGGCGGGCGAAGCCGTCGTAGTGATCGAGCCACCAGCGCGCCGTCGGCGGGATCGCCAGGTAGCCCGCCCCCCGCTCGCGCAGGCGCTCGAGCTCGGCGATCGCCGCCTCGGCGTCGGCGGGATGGTGGCCGGCGTAGTTGCCCTCGCCGTCCTGGGGGAAGTGCTCGCCCTCGCGCTCGCGTAGGCGCACCAGCTCGCGGTCGCCGCGGCTGATCACCAGCACCCTGGCGCCGGGCGGGACCCGCTGCTCGATCCCGGCCCGGACGTCTTCGACCAGCCGCGCGTAGCCGAGCCGCGGCCCCGGCTCGAACCCGTTCGCGGCCGCGGCTTCCTCCTGCAGCCGGCTGACCTCGGCTTCCAGCGAGCGCAGGCGAGCCAGGAAGTCCGGCGCGTCGAGGGCGCCGTTGCCCGCAGGCCCCCCTTTGCCGCCCCCCGACTCCGCACCGCTGGCGACCGCGGTCAGACGGACCACCTCCTGCAGGAGGTCGGAGCTTTGGCGGGCGTGGGCTTCGAGCATCCGCTCGATCTCCTCCTCGCGGCCGCGGTCGACGACCGCCAGCAGCGGGTCGAGCGAGACCCGCACCGGATAGGCGTCGTGGTACTCGACCCGCAGCAGCCCGTCGGCGGCGTAGACGTCGAGGTCGTCGCGGCGCACCCGCTCGCGCCAGCGCTCGCGGTAGAGGGCAACGCTGCGCTCGAAGCGGTCGCTGCGCCCGCGCGAGGCCGACTCCAGGTGGACCAGCACCGCCTCGGGGCAGTAGTGGACCTCGCCCCCCGCCTCGCCGATCCGCAGGCAGAGGTCGACGTCCTCGAGCGAGTTGAGGTAGCCGGCATCGAAGCCGCCCGCCGCCTCGAAGGCCCCCCGCCGCACCAGCAGGCAGGCGCCGGTCACCGCCTGCATCGGCCGGGCCCGGTTGACCGCGGGATGGTCGGCGGGGAAGCCGGCATAGAGGTGGTGGGGGTAGCCGTCCTGGCCGAAGACCACGCCGGCGTGCTGGACCGACCCGTTCGGGTAGAGCAGCTTCGCCCCCACTGCCGCCGCCTCCGGGTGCTCCTCAGTGTGACGGCGCAGGGCGCCGAGCCAGCCCGGCTCCGGCTCGACGTCGTTGTTGAGGAAGACGAGCAGCTCGCCGCGGGCGCGCGCGGCACCCTCGTTGCAGGCGCGCGCGAAGCCGGCGTTCTCCTCCAGCCGCAGCGTCTCGATCGCGTCGCCGTAGGAGGCGAGCAGCTTAGGCGTCTCGTCGGGGGAGGCGTCGTCGACGACGATCAGCTCGGCGTCGGCGGGGAACTCGGCGAGGACCAGGTCGAGGCAGCGCCGGGTCAGGGCGGCACCGCCGTGGACCGGGACGATGACCGAGACCACGACGCTCATCGCCCGTTCTCCCGCAGCTCGAAGATCACCCCGGCCTGCTCGTCGAAGCGCACCGCCCGATAGCGCGATTGCAGGTGCTGCCGCAGCCCCTCGTAGTGGTCGAGCCACCAGCGGTAGGTCGGCGGCACCACCAGGTAGTCGGCGCCGCCCTCGCGCAGCTCCTCCAGGTGGCCGACCGCCTCCTCGCTGTCGGCCGGGTGGTGGCCGGACCAGCCGCCGTCCTCCCCCTGCGGGAAGTGCTGCGCCCGGCGCCCGTTCAGCTCCAGCAGGGTCTCGTCGCCGCGGCTGATCACCAGCACGGTGGCGCCCGCCGGGATCGCCGCCTTGACCGCCTCGCGCAGCTGCTCGGCCTCGCGCTCGTACCGCGGGTTCGGCCGCCGCCCGTATGGCTCCCAAGCCCGCCCCCACTTCTCCTGGTAGCGCTGCTGGTTGGCGCGCAGGATGCGCCCGTACTCGCCGTCGGCGACCAGCTCGCCGAACGAGGCTTCGCCGAAGTGGTGGACGATCGTCTCCTCCGCGCAGCGCAGCTGGTAGCCGGCCTCGCGGGCGCGGTCGGCGTAGTCGTCGTCCTCGAGCAGGCCGACCTCGTAGCGCTCGTCGAGCGGGCCGAGGTGGAGCTGGGTCGCCCGCCGCATCGCCAGGCAGAACATCGCCGGGGTGCGGATCTCCAGCCACTCGCCCGCAAAGCGGTCCGCCCGGGTCCGGGCCAGCTCGAGGAACTCGCCCCAGGTCCGGTAGTGGGTCTCGATCTCGGCCTCGTTGCCGATCCGGTTGGTGACCGGCCCGACCAGCCCGACCTCGGGGTCAGCCAGGTGACCGAGCAGCCCGGCGAGCCAGCCCGGCGCCACCATCGTGTCGTTGTTCAGGAGGACGACGTGCTCGCCGCCAGCCAGCGCCAGCCCCTGGTTGCAGGCCGGCGCGAAGCCGACGTTGCGGGCGTTGAAGAGGACCCGCACCCGGGCGTCGGACTCCGAGAGCTTGGTCAGGTAGCTGCGGGTGCCGTCCTCGGAGCGGTTGTCGACGACGATCAGCTCGAAGTCCCCCTCGGTGTTGGCCAGCACCGACTCGAGGCAGAGGCGGGTGAAGGAGAGGCCGTCGTAGGTGACGACGACGATGCTGGCGCTGCCGGGGCCGAGCGCGGGCGGCTCGGGATTGACCGAGACCGGCAGCTCGCGCGCCGCCTCCACCGTCTCCCGCGCCAGGGTCGTCGGCCGGCGCGAGACCGGTTCCAGCGGCATCTCCGGCGGGAACAGCTCCGGCGGTGCGGCCGGACGGCTGCGCTGCCGCGCGCCGAGGCCGAGCGACTCCAGCATCGCCCCGAGGACGACCTCGTGGGAGAAGTGCTCGCGGGCGAGCTCCCGCGCCCCGGCCGCCTGCTGCGAGTAATCGACGTCGATCCGCGCCACCGCCTCGGCCGCCTCCTCGGGCGAGGAGAACCCGAACAGCCCGGCGCCGGTCGGCAGCGCGCAGCCGAAGCCGGTGTCCTGGGTGACGACGGGACGACCGGAGGCGAGGTAGGTGGCGCTGCGGTCGCTGAACCAGCCGGTCCGCAGCCGCACGTTCTGGTCCTTGGCGACCGTGAACTCGGCCCGCGAAGCGCCGATGTAGTCGCGGTAGCGGTCGATGCTGCGCGAGACGCCGAGCCCGTCGCGCACCCGCCACCCCCGCTCCTCCAGCATCGCCCGGTCCTCCGGCTCGTAGCTCGCCAGCGCAAGCTCGAACTCGCGTCCGGTGCGCTCGGGCAGGTCGAGGTAGCGGAGAAACTCGTGGTGCTTGCTCCAGGTGTAGCGCTCGCCGGCGAAGGTGACCTCGCGCCAGTCCTGGCGCCAGTTGCCAATCGTCGTGAAGAGGCCGGCCGGCTGCGCCGAGCGGTCGGGCCAAAGGTCCATCACCACCGGCTGGCGGGTGGGGACGAACTCGAAGCGCTCGTTCGCCGGCAGCCCGCAGTCGGGGTTGGCCCAGTTCTCGGCAAAGGTGAAGAAGGCCGAGTGCGGCTCGAGGAAGTCGATCGTCTCCTGCAGCCCGTGGTGAAGCTCGAGCTGCAGCTGCACCGGGTCGGTCTCCAGGTAGACGAGCCGCCCCGTCGCCGCCAGCTCGGGCAGCGGCTGGGTGCCGCCGTGGAGGTTGACCAGCAGCTCGGCTTCGCCATAGAGCGCGTGCAGCTGCACCTCGCTCATCCCGAAGCAGCGGCCGTCGTCGTGCAGCGCCCGGAAGGCCCAGCGTTCGGAGAGCCCGAAGCGGCGCATCACCGCGGCGATGAACTCGGCCGCGAGGGCGGCGCTGTCGTCGGCCGGGCTCGACATCAGCATCGAGGGCGTCCGCGCGTGGGTCTCGACGTAGTAGGTCTCGAACCCGAGCCGCTCGAACCCCAGGAGGTAGTGGAGGTTCTGCCAGACGACGCCGGCCACCGGCATCGGCGTCATCATCCCCAGCAGGACGATCTTGGGCCGGCGGGACGGCCCGGCCGGGCCGCTCACCCGCCGCTGCCCTGGAACACCTGCCGCCACTCCAGGTCCTCCTCGACCGCGGCGCGATCGGCCTCGCCGTTGCCGACCCCGTTCTCGCCGTTAGCCGCCGGCCGCTTCCGCTTGCGCTCGCGCGTCTGCGCCTCGTAGAGCTGCTTGTAGACCGTCCCCGTCGCCAGTAGCTCGTCGTGGGTGCCGCGCTCGAGGATCCGGCCCTCGCCGAGAACCAGGATCTGGTCGGCGTGGCGGACGGTCGAGAGCCGGTGGGCGACCATGAACGAGGTCCGGCCCTCCATCAGGTCGTCGAGCGAGTCGAGGATCACGCCCTCGGTCCGCGAGTCGATCGAGGAGGTCGGCTCGTCGAGGATCAGGATCGGCGCGTCCTTGAGGAAGGCGCGGGCGACGCAGATGCGCTGGCGCTCGCCGCCGGAGATCTGGGCGCCGCCCTCGCCGAGCTCGGTCTCGTAGCCCTCGGGCAGGTTGGCGATGAAGTCGTGCGCGTTGGCGGCGCGGGCGGCGTCTTCGATCTCCTCCCGGGTTGCCTCGAGCCGGCCGTAGCGGATGTTCTCGGCGATCGTGCCGGAGAAGAGCAGCGGTTCCTGGAGGACGACGCTGATCTGGTCGCGCAGCGAGTGCAGCCCGAGGTCGCGGAGGTCGACGCCGTCGATCTCGATCCGCCCGCCGCTGGGGTCGTAGAAGCGGATCAGCAGGCTCATCAGCGTGCTCTTGCCGGCCCCGGTGTGGCCGACGATCGCCACCCGTTCGCCTGGCTGGGCATCGAAGGAGATGCCGCTCAGGGTGTGCTGGCGGCCCGGGTAGGCGAAGGAGACGCCGCGGGCGGCGACCCGCCCGCGCGCCCGCTCCAGCTCGACCGGGTCCTCGCGCTCGACCACCTCCGGCTTCGTGTCCAGCAGCTTCAGCGAAGAGTCGAACTGGACCAGCTGCTCGTGGACCATCCCGACCGTGGTGCTGATCTGTTCCAGCGGCTGGTAGACGGAGGTGATGTAGGTGATCAGGACGACCAGCTCGCCGATCGAGATCTTGCCCTGGATCACGTGCCAGGCGCCGAGGCCCATCACCGCCGAGACCCCCGCCGCGGTGATCGTCTGCACCCCGAGCGTGTAGAGGCTCTGGCTGACCGTCAGCTTCACCCGTTCGTCGACCGCCGTCTGCCCCTGTTCGCGGAAGCGCTTGTGTTCGTGGTCCTCGCGGCCGAAGGAGACGATCACCCGCAGCATCGCCATCGCCTCGTTGACGATCGAGAGCGATTCCCACTCCAGCCGCTGCACCCGCTGCAGCCGCGGCACGATCCGCTTCCCGTACTGGCCGAAGGACCAGACGAGGAAGGGCAGGATGACCATCGCGAAGACGGCGATCTGCCAGTCGATCAGGAAGGCGATCGCGAACATCCCGATCAGGGTCAGGCCCGCCTCGACCAACGGCGGGATCACCATGATCACGTTGCCGACCGCCGCCGCCTGGAGGTTGATCTGGCTCATCAGGGCACCCGTCTGCCGGCGGTCGTGGAAGGTCAGCGAGAGCTTCTGCACGTGGGCGAAGAGGTCGCTGCGCAGGTCGAGGACCATGTTCTGCTCCATCCGCGAGCCGAGGAAGTGGTTCCAGACCGTGAACCCGTTGCCGGCGACGATGATCAGGAACCGCGCCATCACCATCGAGACGAGGACCACCCAGGTGGTCGGGTCTTCGCCGAAGACGGCGCGGACGATCCCGGTCGGGTGTTCCTGCTGGAGAACCTCGTTGAGGATCACCGCCAGCGGCCACGGCTCCAGCAGCCCGAGCGCCGCCGCCAGCACCGTCAGCACCAGTAGCGCGATCAGGGTTTTGCGGTACGGCCGCAGGTAGGGCTTCATCCGCGGCAGCGCCTTCCACAGCTCCCAGGCGCCCTGCTTCGCGTTCCCCTCCGGCTCGGGGACGCTGGTGTCGGGCTTGCTGCGCATCCGCAGCGGCCCCAGCCCCGGGCTCACCGCCGCTCCTCCATCGCCGCCAGGCCGAGGCGGGTCTCCTGCCGCGAGCCGGCCGCGGAGGCGGCGCTCGCCTCCTCGGGAGCCCCCTTCTCCTCCAAGGCCTCGATCTCCGCCACCGCCAGGCTGGTCGCCGTCGCCATCCCCTCGATCCCGAAGGTGACGAGGAGGACGATCGCGACGCCGAGGGCGATCGCGATGTGCGGCTGGCCGAGCCGGATCGCGAGCACCGCGAAGAGGACCAGGAAGAGGACGGCGAGGCGGCCGGCCGCGGTCGTCCGCGGCCAGACCCGGGCGCGCAGCAGCTGCTTGCCGCCGCCGTGCTCCTCGACCGCGGTGCGGATCTTCACCCCGCCGAGCACGCCCGCCCGCAGGTCGAGGTCCCAGCGGTCGAAGGGGCCGCCGCTGTGGACGAAGCCGCCGGCCGCGGTCAGCCCGTCCTGCAGCTGCTCGACCCAGGTTGTCGGGTCGCGCCAGCTCTCGCTCCAGGCTTCGACCGTGCGCGGCCGCGGCAGGGCGGGCAGCGGGCGGGCGCGGCGGCGCCAGGGCGAGAGCCCGTTGCGCAAGCGTCCGGCCAGCCGCGCCAGCGGCTGCAGGAGGAAGAGCAGCGAGGTGACGAAGCGGCGCTTCAGGGTCTCGCGCAGCGGCCGGCCCGGCTGCGAGTGGTGCGAGCGCCAGCCGTTGGCGACGGCGCCGGCAACGATCCAGGCGATCAGGGCGAAGAAGACGGGAGCGGCGACGAGGAGCGGCGGCCAGAGCAGGCCGAGCGCCGAGATCTCGCCGAGCAGCGCGACCAGCAGCAGCCCCTCGGGCGCCTGCAGCATCCCGGTCCAGAAGCGCGGCGGTTCGTAGACCGACTGGAAGAGCCCGGTGCCCCAGGTGCCGTAGCGGACCAGCGAGCGCCGCCGCGGCGTCTGCGCCGCCGGCGCCTCGTAGATCCGCCCCGACCAGCGCGAGGAGCCGGCGCGGTTGTAGTGCGTCGGCCACTTGCGCTCCAGCAGCGCCTCGGCCTTGCCATAGCCGTACTGCTGGCGCAGGTAGCGGCGGATCGAGTCGCGGCGGCGGTGCATGACCACAGCTCCCGCGCTGAACCCCAGCGTCCGCCCTGATTTCTGCAGCCGCCAGCAGAGGTCGACGTCATCGCCCGCGACCCGGAAGCGCTCGTCGAAGCAGCCGACCTCTTCCAGCACGTCCTTGCGGAAGGCCATGTTGCAGCCGGGCACGTGCTCGGCCTCGCGGTCGGAGATCAGGACGTGGATCGGGCCGCCGGGCGCCGCCGCCACGCATTCGGCGACGAAGCCGTCGTCCTCGGGCGGGATGTTGGGGCCGCCGACGCCGGCGTGGCCGTCGGCCCGCAGCAGGGCGGCGACGTAGTGGAGCCAGTCGGCGTCGGGGTAGGCGTCGTCGTCGAGGAAGGCGACGATCTCCCCGCGCGCCGCCTCGATCCCCTGATTGCGGGCGTGGCCGAGGCCGCGGTGCGCCGTCTCGATCAGGGTGGCGCCGTGGCGGCGGGCGATCTCGGCCGAGGCGTCGCCCGAGCCGTCGTTGACGACGATCACCTCGTAGTCGGGGTAAGTGAGGGCGCCGAGCCGGGCCAGGCACTCGTCGAGGGTGGCCTGGCCGTTGTGGGTGCAGACGACGACCGAGACCGGCGGCCAGGGGCCGCGCTCGGTGAACGGGACCTCGGCGAAGGCGCGGCGGACCGCCTCCAGGGCCGGCTTCGGCTCGCGCTCCCGGTCGACCAGGCCGAAGTCCCAGTCGAGCACCTCGTGGCCGCCGCGGTGCCACTCGTCGGTCCAGGAGAAGACGAAGGCGCCGGCGGCGCCGCTGGCGAAGGCCTGGCGGACCTGCCACTCGAGCGTCCGCGCCTGCTCGGAGGCGCCGTTGCGGCGGCTGTCGAGGCCGACCTCGGTGATCAGCAGCGGCCGGTCGCCGGCGAGGTTCTGCAGCCGCGCCAGGTAGGCCTCGTAGCTGCCCTCCTGCTCGAGGAAGACGTTGAAGGCGCAGACGTCGAGGAAGGGCAGCTCCAGGTACTCGGTCGAGGGGTAGTTGACGTAGGTGACGAGGCCGTCGGGGTCGGCCGTCTTCGCCTCCCAGTGCAGGCGCTCGAGGAAGCGCTCGACCGGCCGCTTGCCGTGCCAGCGCACGATCGAGGCCGGGATCTCGTTGCCGACCGAGTAGCAGAGGATCGCCGGGTGCCCGGCGCAGGCGCGCACCTGCTCCCCCAGCCGCGCCGCGATCCCCCGCGCCCGCTCGGGGTCGTCGAGGAAGGCGATGTGCTGCTCCCAGGGGAAGCCGACCATGACCCGGACCCCGTGCTCGAGCGCGGCGTCGAGCAGCCAGGCCGGCGGCGGCACGTAGGTGCGGACGGAGTTGATCCCGGCCGCCGCCATCGCCGCGAAGTCCTCGCGCACCCGCTCCGGCGTTGGGAAAGACGATCCCTCCGGGCCTCGGAAGGTGCCATACGTCGCTCCACGCACATGAAACTTGTCGTTCTCGACCAGGATCGAGCGCCCGTGGACGCGTGGCCGTCGCAGCGCCGTCGTTTCCAGCCTCCCTAGGTGAGCCTCCGTTGCCGCATGCGCAACTTTACCCGGAAAATGGCCGAATTGGACACCTATTCCAATGGATTCTTGGAGATTTGTTTAGTACCTCTTGCGTTTCTAATGGGAAATCACTATGAACCCGCGTGTTTGGCTGGACAACCAGTCCACCTTGTCACTCCTGCGGGGT
>JBQCHW010000235.1:0-3493 GCA_051954315.1 Solirubrobacterales bacterium | reverse complement strand
ATCCGCAACCGCAGGCCGCAACCACGTTCGGGTTGTTGACCTGGAAGCCGGCGCCCTGGAGGCCTTCGATGTAGTCGACCTCTGAGCCGAAGACGAACTGCATGCTGACCTTGTCAACGACGACGGAAACCCCGTCGACCTCGAAGACGTTGTCGTCCTCCTTCGCCTTGTCGAAGGCGAGGGCGTACTGGAAGCCCGAGCAGCCGCCACCGCGGACGGCAACCCGCAGAGCCTGCTCAGCGCCGTCCGGCTGAGAGCCGAGCAGCTCGCCGATCTTCTCGACGGCCTTGTCGCTGAGGGTGATCGCTGCTTGAGGGATATCGGTCACTTCACAAAGTGTAGCGGTCCATGCGCGTGTCCAAAAGTGACAGCACGTCTAGAATCGATCGTGTGAGCTCGCCTGCCGAGACTGCGGTCGTCTGCGACACGACCGGCTATCTGCCGACGGAGCTGGTGACGGAGCGTGGGATCAAGACGATCAGCCTCTATGTGTCCGTGGACGGGCACCAGGAGCGGGAGTCGGAGATCAGCGACTTCGACGAGTTCTATGAGCGGTTGCGGGCCTCGGAAAGCGGCGCGACCACCTCGCAGCCATCGATCGGGGACTTCCTCGAGGTCTACGAGCCGTTGCTGGCCGAAGGGCGCGAAGTCGTCTCCGTCCACATCTCTGCCGGCATCTCAGGGACCTTCGAGGCGGCCGGCCAGGCTCGCGAGCGGCTGATCGAGGAAGGCAAGGGGGGCGAGCGCCTGCACGTGATGGATTCGCGTTCGGGAGCTGGCGGCATGGGGCTCTGCGCGCTCGGCGCCTCCTCAGCCGCGCGAGCTGGCGCCGACGCCGCGGCTTGCCTGGAGCGGGCCGAGCAGACTCGCAACGACCTGAAAATGTGGTTCGCGATCGACACCCTCGAGTACCTGCGGCGGGGCGGTCGCATCGGCGGCGCCCGCGCCTGGATTGGCGGCGCGCTGAAGATCAAGCCGATCCTCACCCTCGAGGAGGAGATCACGCCGGTCGAGCGCGTCCGCACCCGCGCCCGCTCGCTGGAGCGGCTGCGCGGCTACGCGCGCCAGCGCCACGAAGACGGCGCCGACGGCTGGGTCGTCCAGTACATCCAGGACAAAGAGACCGCCGACGCTCTGATCGAAGACTGCTACGAGATCTACGGCTGCGAGCCTGCCTTCATCTCCGAGGTCGGCCCCGTTCTCGGCGCCCACGTCGGCCCCGGCCTACTTGGCGTAGGCGGCGTGCGCAGCGACCTGATTTCCTAGGACGAGTTAGCCGCGGCGACGCTTACGACGCCGGAGCATCGCCCGCGCGCCGATGAAGAAGCCGACGGCGGCGGCGCCCATGATCAGCTGGTCTTTGTGCTCGTCGACCTGACGACGCCAGTCGGTGAGGTAGTTGACCTTGCCGCGCAGGGCCTCGACCGAGGTGCCGAGCTCGCGGCGCTTGAGGTCGATGTCGCGGCGGATCTCAGCGGGGGAACGTCCTGGCGCACCGGTGGTCACGAAGCCTCCTTTTCGAGCATCTCCTTGGTCAGCTTCGCCTCTTCGATCGCCTGTTCCGGCACCGGCGGCGAGCCCGCCTTGAGCGCCCGGTAGGCGATGAAGCCGGCGAGCGCGGCGATCAGCAGGAAGATCCCGGCGGTGACGAAGTAACCGGCCCAGATGTTGCCGTCGAAGAGTTCTTCGCCGAGCAGCCAGGCGATCCCGTGCAGGATCAGGATCAGGGCCAGGAAGGCGAAGGTGCCGGCGGCGACGCCGACTCCGGCGCCACGGCCGAGCTTGGCGAGTTTCGCCGAGACCTCGGCCTTGGCCAGCTCGATCTCCTCGCGGACGAGGATCGAGGCGTTTTCGGAGACCTGGACGACGAGGTCGGCCAGGGTGCGCTCCTCGGGCGGTGGCGGCGGCCCCGGGGGCGGGATCGGCGGCGGGTTCTGAACGGGCTCGGCCATCGGTCCCTCCTACTCCGGCGGGTCCTCGTTGTAAAGTCGGCGGTAGGCGATCGCCGCGGCCCGCGAGGCGGCGATGCTCGCCAGGGCGCCCATCGCGGCCAGAAGGCCGCTCCAGACGAGACGTTTGACCAGCTCGTTATCCACTCAGCTCAAACCTTTCCCCGAGGACGCGGAGGTAAACCAATCCGGTCCGGCGGCGCTAGAAGATGACGCCAGCCTATTCACCGCGGCTCGAGTCCGTCGCAGATCGTCGTCACCAGCAGGTCGCGGGCCGCATCGAAGTCGGTCTCCGAGGCCGGGATCGTGCCGAAGATCCAGCCCGAGAGCAGCTGCTCGACGGCGCCGTAGAAGGCCATCGAGGCGAACATCGGCTCGACGTCGCCGCGCAGGGCGCCGCCCTCCTGGCCCTCGGCGACGATCCGGGCGATCCCCTCGTAGGCGCGGCGGATCTGCTCGAGGTGGGTCTGCCCGAACGAGTTCGCCGCCCGGGTGACCTCGACGATGATCACCTTCATCAGCTCGGGGTCGTGCCGGTAGGAGTCGAAGATGAAGCCGGCGACTTTGCCGAGCTTCTCGCGCGGCCCGCCGTCGGCCCGGTCGGACTCCTCGATCGCCGCCAGCAGCAGCGACCAGCGCTCGATGAAGAGTTCGTTCAGGACCTGGTCCTTCGATTTGAAGTAGTGGTAGACGAGGCCGTAGGCGACCCCCGCCTCGTCGGCGATGTCGGAGACGCGGGTCGAGTGGAAGCCCTGGCGGGCGAAGACGCGGACGGCGGCGTCGAGGATGAGGCGGCGTTTGTCGGCGGGCGGCGCCTGCGCCATCAGATCCCCTCCCCCGATGACTGCGGCCAGAGGTAGGCGTCGGGCTGCCGGTTGGCCAGCGAGGGCAGCGACTCGCGGATGCGGTCCTGGGCGGCGAGGTCGAGGTCGGCGACGACGAAGCCCTCGCCGTCGAGGGCGGTCGCGAGGACGACCCCCCAGGGGTCGACGATCATCGAGCGGCCGAAGGAGCTGTAGTGCGGCGGCGCTTCGCCCGACTGGTTGGGGGCGACGACGAAGACCTGGTCCTCGATCGCGCGCGCCCGCAGCAGTACTTCCCAGTGGTCGCGGCCGGTGGCGAGGGTGAAGGCGGAGGGGACGGCGACGAGGCGGGCGCCGCGCAGGGCGAGGATCCGGAACAGCTCGGGGAAGCGGAGGTCGTAACACACGCTCATCCCGAGGATGAGCTCGCCGACGGGGGCGACGACCGGCTCGGTGCCGGGGCGCTCGTGCTCGGACTCGCGGTAGGAGACGCCGCCGGCGTCGACGTCGAACATGTGGATCTTGCGGTAGACGGCCAGGTCCTCCCCGTCAGGGCCGATCAGGACCGAGGTGTTGGACGCCTTCTCCCCCTCGGCGCCACGCTCGGAGATGCTGCCGGCGACCAGGTGGATGCCGAGCTCGTCCGCCCAGCCGCGGGCGGCGCTCAGACTCGGGCCGTCGAGCGGCTCGGCTCCGGCGACCAGTTCCTCGCCCCCGGCCAGCAGGTTCCACTTCTCGGGC
>JBQCHW010000234.1:0-12205 GCA_051954315.1 Solirubrobacterales bacterium | reverse complement strand
ACGGGGGCTACGACGGCGAGCACGGCAGCCCCGCCGGCTCATTGACCGCCGACACGAGCATCGCCCTCAACCTCGTCTCGATCTTTCATTCGACCGTGACCTTGCAGTCCCCGGACTTCCTGGTCAGCACGGCGGGTCCGGCAACTCTGCATCTCGAGCGCCAGTTCGATCCCGGCTCCCTGATCGACCTGGCGCCGCGGCTCGACTACAGCGTCCAGCTGGTGGATCGGACCAGCGGCAAGCGTTCCACCGCCATTTCCGAGGCGATCGACGGAGCCTCGGGCTGGACCGGCGAGGCCGGCACTGCCGCGCTCGCCGATGGGCACACCTACGCGATCGCGATCACCGCCCGAACCTCATCGACCGTCGTTGGAACCGGTCTCCTCGCCGGCTCCACCAGCGCCCGCTTCGACAATGTCGGCCTGACGGTCGACGGCACCGGCGATGGTGCCGCGGGGACCGGCGGCAGCTATGGCGGCTCGAAGGGTGCAGGCGCCGGTGCCGATGGCGGCGCGGGCGGTGCTGGGCAGGACGCGCGCCTGGCGGCGTTAGCCCCGGCCGCCCTCGCCGGGCCGGCGCGGTTGAAAGGCAGGCGCCTGTTCGTCAAGGCCCGCTGTCCCAAGAAGGTCGGCCACGCCTGTCGCCTCTCCCTCGTCGGCCTGTTGAAGAAGCGCCTGCCGGCGACGACGAAGCGGACGGTGAAGGTCCGTCCCGGAAAGACGAAGCGGCTGGTCCTGAAGGTGAAGTCGCGGGCGCAGCGGAAGGTCGTCGCTCGCAAGCGCCTCCTCTTCAAGGTGCAGCTGCGCGCCGGCGGCGCCCACGCCACCGCTTACAAGCGGTTGCGGTTGATCCGCCGCTAACCGACCAGGCCGGGCTGCGGGACCGGCCCCTCTCCCTCGGGGAAGGGGCCGGTCGGCTCCGGGCGCTCGGCTTCCTCCTCCAGCGCGTCCTTGCGCAGGGCCATGCCGACGAAGGGGTAGACGAGGGTCGAGAGCATCGCCGCGCCGACCAGGCCGGCGGCGGTCGAAGAGTGCATGTGGCCGGCCTCGACGGCGATCGTCGTGATCGCGACCACGAGCGGGAGCTCGGTGGCCGAGTAGAAGGCGAGGGCGGCGCGGTTGCGGAGGTTCATCTCCTTGCCGTAGAGGAGCAGCATCGGCAGGCCGCGGACGACGAGGAAGAGGACGAAGAACATCGCCAGCTTGGCGATCGCTTCGGCCGAGCCGAGGGCGGTGAGGTTGAAGGCGATGCCGCTGGTGACGAAGAAGAAGGGGACGAAGAAGCCGAAGCCGACCGCGGTCAGCTTCGACTCGAAGACCGCCAGCTCGTGGCCCTTCAGCGCCATCCGGGTGATCAGGCCGGCGACGAAGCCGCCGAGGAGAACGTCGAGGCCGAGGTTGCTGGCCAGCAGCACCAAGCCGAAGACGAGAACGACCGTCACCCGCACCGCCAGCTGGCTGCTCGCCTCGAAGGTCCGTTCCAGCGCCGGCCAGCCCTGCCAGGCGAGCCGTACCGAGAGCAGGGCGATCGCGATCGCCAGGAGGACGAAGGCGATCAGGATCGCCGACTCGTGCAGGGCGCTCTGGGTCGAGAAGAAGAGCGTGACCAGCAGGATCGGCCCGAACTCGCCCGCCCCGCCGGCGGCCAGCAGGTAGGTGCCGAAGCGGGTCTTCAGCTCGCCGTTGTCACGGAGGATCGGGATCAGGGTGCCGATCGCCGTCGTCGCCATCGCCGCCCCCGTATAGAGGAAGGAGACGATGATCCCGAGGCCGGCGAGGACGCCGCCGATCCCGAAGGCGAGCACGACCGAGAGCAGCCAGGCCCAGGCGCCGAGCTCGAGCGGCCTCCCCTTGATCCGCTGGAAGTCGATCTCGTAGCCGGCGAAGTAGAAGAGCATCCCCAGGCCGAGGTTGGAGAAGAATTCAACGAAGTCGTCGGTATGGGCGAGCCCGAAGACGTGCGGGCCGATCAGGATCCCGAGCACCAGCTCCAGCACCACCACCGGCGGTGCAAAGCGCCTGGGGACCAGCGCGACGACGATCGCCGCGAAGGCCGCGACGACGACGATCGCGAAGAAGGAGCCGGTGTCGACGGTGGTCGCCGCGATGGGCAGGGCGGTCAAGGGGATCATCCTAGGCCCGGGCGGGTAGGATCACCAGTGGACCGTGCTAGGTGGGGAATCAGCGGTGCCCTGTCACCCGAAATCCGCTTAGCGGGGCCGATTACCGTTCCGAGGGGCTGGCCATTGGGGTCAGTGCCGTGGTGGCGGCGATGACGGCCGGGTCCTGCGCGACGTGGGCACGCGAATCAGGTCAGGTCCGGAAGGAAGCAGCCTTAAGCGGATGCCGCGGGTGCCGCAGGAGAGCCCGACCCGAGCCTCAAATCACGGACACGCCCGGTGACCTCGTTTCGAAGGACGGGCGCACGGTCCATTTAGTCGATAAGGCGCTTGCGCATCTGGCGGATCGCCACCCGCCAGGTGACGAAGGCGAAGGCGACGAGGAAGGCGAAGCGGAGGATGTCGGCCCAGTCGAAGCCGAAGGCGCCGCCACGGACCAGTTCGACCAGCTGGTGCAGGGGGTTGAACTGGGCGACGACCTGGACGCCCTGGGGGAGGCCGTCGATCGGGAAGAAGGTTCCGGCGACGAGGAACAAGGGCGTGATGCAGAGCGCGGTCACGTAGTTGAACTGGTCGATCTTGCTGACGGTCGCCGCCATCGCCACGCCGAAGCCGGCGAAGCCGAGCGCGGTGACGAAGCAGAAGAGCGGCGTCAGCAGCATCCCCGGCGCCGGGTCGAGGCCGAAGGCGATCGTCACCAGCAGCGGGACGCAGCCATAGGTGCCCGAGCGCAATCCGATCCACAGCATCTCGGCGGTGACCAGCTCCTCGACGTCGACCGGGGCGGCGAGGATCGCGTCGTAGGTGTTCTGGAAGCGGTGCTTGACGAAGGTGCCGAACATCGCCGGCAGGGCGGAGGAGAAGATCACCGCCGTCGCCACCATCCCGGTGCCGACGAACTCGATGTAGGGGACGCCTTCGACTTCGTCGACCAGCGTCGCCGAAAGGCCGAGGCCGAAGGCGAGCAGGTAGACCAGCGGTTCCATCACGCTGGAGAAGGTGGTGCCCTTCCAGTAAGTGCGGAAGTTGGCGACCTCGCGGCTCATCACCCCGGCGATCGCGGTCGGTTCCAGCCGCCGCATCTGGCGCGGCTCGGCCGTCACGTTCATTCGCCTGTTCCTTTCGGTCGCTCTACAGCCATAAGGAACAACTACTCCGCCTCCTCGCCGGTCAGCAGGACGAAGACGTCCTCGAGCGTGGCGGCGCGGACGACGGCGTCCTCGGGGATCGCGCCGTTGGCGCGCTCGGAGCCGACGATCGCGATCGCCGGGCCCGCCGCGCGCACCGCCAGACCCTGCGATTCGGCTTCGGCGCGGGTCTCGGCAAGCCGGTCAGGCGGCCCGTAGACCTCGGCCGTCTGCCGCCCGGCGTGCTCGGCGATCAGCTCCATCGGCCGGCCGCGGCTGATCACCTTGCCCTGGTGCATGACCGCGACCTCGTCGGCCAGGCGCTCGGCCTCCTCGATGTAGTGGGTCGACATCAGGATCGTCGTCCCGCGCGCTTTCAGGTCGACGATCAGCGTCCACAGCTCGGTCCGGATCTGCGGGTCGAGGCCGACGGTCGGCTCGTCGAGCAGGACCAGGCGCGGCTCGTGGACGAGGCCGCGGGCGAGCAGCAGCCGCCGCCGCATCCCGCCGGAGAGCTCGTCGACCGCGTCGCGGCGGCGCTCTCGCAGGCGGGCGATGTCGAGCGCTTTGTCAACCGCCTTGCCGACGTCCGGGACGCGGTAGAGGCGGGCGAAGATCGCCAGGTTGTCCTCGACGGTGACATCGACGTCGAGGTTGTCGAGCTGGGGGACGACGCCCATCTGCCCGCGCGCGGTCTTCGCTTCGCCGGGCAGCTCGTGGCCGAGCACGCGCAGCTTGCCGGAGTCGGCGATCGCCTGCCCGGTCAGCAGCCTCATCGTCGTCGACTTGCCGGCGCCGTTGGGGCCGAGCAGGCCGAGGCAGATGCCTTCCGGCACCTCGAGGTCGAGGCCGTTCACCGCCGTGATCGGCCCGAAGGTCTTGACCACGTCTCTGAGCTCGATTGCCGCCATCGCTACCGATGGTTTCATGACCGGACCTTTTCTTCTGTGACGGTCGTGAGCGGGCGGCTGAAAGACTGCTCGGCCGATGCTGGACGAGCGCTGGATCCGATCGCTGCACGTGGAGTCGATGCGGCGGGCAGACCTCCACGAGGAGCGGGAGTCGCACGTCCTCTTCCAGGCCTCGACGATCGGGGCGCTGCTCGACGGCGCCTTCGAGGGCGACCTCAGCTTCGCCGAGCTGGCCGAGCACGGCGACCTCGGCCTCGGGACGCTGAACCACCTGGACGGCGAGATGATCGCGATCGACGGCGAGTTCTTCCGCGCCGACGTCGACGGTCAGACGACGCCGATCCCGCCGGAGGAGCGGACCCCGTTCGCTGTAATCACCGCCTTCGAGCCGACGGTCGATGAGCGCCTCGGCGATGAGGTGCTCTCGCACGAAGCGCTGCTGGCGCGCCTGGACGAGCTGGTGCCCGAGGCCGCCTCCTCCTGCGCGATCCGTCTCGACGGCCGTTTCGAGCTCGTCCGCGCCCGCTCGGTCCCGCGGCAGGAGCCGCCCTACCGGCCGCTGACCGAGGTCGTCGCCGACCAGCACGTCTTCGAGCTGCGCGACGTCGAGGGGACGATGCTCGGCTTCCGCTTCCCCGCCTACGTCGAGGGGATCGAGGTCGGCGGCTACCACCTGCACTTCATCAGCGCCGATCGCAGCCGCGGCGGCCACGTCCTCGACTCGCGCTCGCGCGGCCTGCGCGCGCGGCTCGACCCCTCCGACGACCTCCACGTCGAGCTGCCGCCAGCGGTCGACCTCGAGGACCCCGACCTCGCCGCGACGACCCACGCCGCCGTCGACGCGGTCGAGCGCCTCAGCTAGCAGCGGCGATACACGCGCCAGGAGTCGTTGCGAGCGACTTCCCGGAACCCGGACGGCGGCTGCAGCGAGAAGCGGGTCGGGTCGTTGGGATCGAGGATGAAGTTGTGGATCACGAAGGAGGTAGCAGGGGCGACGAAGTAGCCGCGGCGGGGGATGCCTTCCTCGCTGGCGCTGACGATTTCGGTCGGCTTCACGTCGAGGCCGAAGGCGAGGCGGGGGACGGCGCGGTGGTTGGGGACCGCGACCTTGCCGCAGAGCGGCTCGAAGGCGCCGGCGTCGACGAGGTCGGTGAGGTCGTCCTCGATCCGCGCCTGGTCGGTGAGGTCGGCGTCGACGCGGGAGTCGAGGTCCCACTGGTTCGGCAGCCAGATCACGAACATCAGGGCTACCAGCGCGGCGAAGACCTGCCAGGCGCGGCGGCCGGGGTGACCTGGCTCGAGCAGGCGCCAGCCGAGCAGCGCGACCGCGACGAAGATCGAGAGGATCGCCGCCGCCAGCATCGTGTAGCGGGCGATGATCGCCAGGCCGGCGGCGCCGAGGAAGGCGAAGCCGAGCAGGGCGAGGAGGGCGGCGGCGATGCCCAGCGCGGAGCGGCGGCGCAGGTAGAGCCAGCCGAGCACGACGCCGCCGAGGGCGCCGACCATCCCCGGCCACTGCAGCACTTCGCCAAGCGCGCGGGGGCCGTAGAGGACGACATCGACAGGGCCGGTGTGGCGGTCGAGCGTTTCGACGGTCGACTGGGTGCCGGTCAATGAGTAGAGGGGTTCGCCGGTGGTGATCGCGTCGAAGAGGATCCAGATGATCGGTGCAGCCAGCGCCAACACTCCCAGCCACATCAACTCATTTATAGATCTATCTCTATTCCAAGCAAGCCACAGCCAGTAAGCGATCGAGAAGCCCCAGGCCTCGGGGCGGAGGAGGCCGGCGAGGGTCAGGAGGGCTAGGACGGGCCAGCCGGCTTTCGGGCGCTTGGCCTCGATGGTGAGGGCACCCAGGCAGAGGGCGATGTAGGGGAGGTCTACGTAGGCGCGGAGGCCGTTGGAGAGGAAGGGGGCGCGGGTGAGGACGATGGCGGCGGCGAGGGCGCCGATCCAGCGGTCGAACCAGATGCTCCCGAGGCGGTAGACGAGGTAGCCGCAGAGGGCGAGGGAGACGTAGGCGACGATCATCGTCACGGTGATCGCGCCGTCGCCGATCGGCGTCGTCACCAGGCCGAGGAGGTCGGTCAGCGGGTGGGGGGTGGGGGGCAGGGCGGCGCCGTAGTCGGGGCTCTGGCCGTGGGCCAGTTCCCGTCCCCAGACCAGCGCGTAGATCGTGTCGTAGTTGGGAAACCCGGTGGGAAAGATCAGCAGCAGGGCTGCCGTGACTCCGGCGACCCAGGCGGCGGGCGTCAGCCAGTTGCGGGCCCGGTTCGGCACGGGCGGGACCGTATCGAGCCGTGGATACACTGGCTCGACAGCCGATGAGCGAGTCCACTTCCCTCTACCGTCGCCACCGTCCCGGGTCCTTTGACGAGGTCGTCGGGCAGGCCCATGTGGTCCGCACCCTGCGCAATGCGGTCGAGGGGGGCAAGGTCCACCACGCCTACCTCTTCGTCGGCTCGCGCGGGACCGGCAAGACCTCGATGGCGAAGATCCTCGCCCGCTCGCTGAACTGCGAGCGCGGCGGCCCGACCGTCACCCCCTGCGGCGAATGCGAGTCCTGCGTGACGATCGCCGCCGGCACCTCGGTCGACGTGATCGAGATGGACGCCGCCTCCAACCGCTCGGTCGACGACGTCCGCGACCTCCGCGAGCGCGTCGCCTATGCCCCGGCCGGCGGCCACTGGAAGGTCTACATCCTCGACGAGGCGCACATGCTGACCAAAGAGGCCTGGAACGCCTTCCTGAAGACGCTCGAGGAGCCGCCGCCGAACACCGTCTTCGTCCTCGCCACGACCGAGTCGCACAAGGTGATGGCGACGATCGCCGACCGCTGCCAGCGCTTCGACTTCCAGCGCCCCTCGCTGGAGCAGATCTCCGAGGTCTTGAACCGGGTCGCCGCCGCCGAGTCGATCGAGGTCGACGACGGCGCCGTGGCGATGATCGCCCGCTCCGCCCAGGGCAGCTTCCGCGACGCCCTCGGCACCCTCGACCAGCTCGTCGCCTTCGGCGGCAACCAGGTCCAGCTGAACGACGTCCTCGAGATGCTCGGCGCCGCCGACGCCGAGCTCCTCTTCGATGCCGTCGACGCAGTGGTCGCCGAGGACCCGAAAGGCGTCCTCATCGGGGTCGAGAAGATGGCCCGTTCCGGCCGCGATCCCTCCCAATTCGCCCGCGACCTCCTCGCCCACCTCCGCCACCTCCTGATCACCCAGACCACCGGCGAGGTGCCAACCACCTTCGTAGTCACGGCAACCGACACCGCCCGCATGCAGTCGCAAGCAGCTGCGATCAACCCCGCCAACCTGATCCGCACGATTGATCAACTGGCAGATGCTCTTACCGCTGTGCGCGAGGGCGACGACGCCCGCCTAGCTGTAGAGATAGCTCTCCTCAAGGCTGCGCGGCCCGATCTCGACTCGGACACTGCGAGCTTGCTGAGGAGGATCGAGAGGCTGGAGGACGGGGGCGCTCGGCCCGCGGGTCCTGCCGCCGCAGGGGACCCACCGTCTCCTGCAACTGCGCAGGAGACGGTCCCCCCTACGACGTCACCCACGGGAGACGCCGCACCAGTTGACGATCCACCCCCAGCCGAAGAGGAAGAGGCGGAAGCTCCGTCGCCGGCTGAGGAGCCTGCGGCCGATGCCGGTGAGATTTCGTTCAGTGACATCCAGGAAGCCTGGCCCGCTGTCCTCCAGAAGCTGGCGGAGACCGCGCCGGCGCTCGCGGCCACCTTCGAGGGTGCCCGGCCGACCAGCTTCGACGGAGCCGGGCTGCAGATCGGTTTCCCGGCGGCGATGACTTTCAACAAGAAGAAGGCGGATAGCCCGGAGCGGCGGGACACTTTGGCGGCTGCTTTTGCTGCTGTGACCGGAGTAGGGCTGCGGCCCACCTTCGTGGTGCTGTCGGAGGATGAGGCGCCGGCGCCGGATACGCCGGCGCCGGGTAGCGATGAGGTTGACGAGGAAGAGCTGCTGGAGCGGCTGAAGAGCGAGTTCGACGCGGAGGAGGTCGGTTAAGTGGCGCGAGGAGGCGGACCGGGAGGTTTTGACATCCAGGGCCTGATGAAACAGGCCCAGCAGATGCAGGCCGAGATGATGGAGGCGCAGGAGAAACTGAAAGACGAGGTCGTCGAGGCGAGCGCCGGCGGCGGCATGGTCAAAGTCAAAATGGGCGGCGATCTAACTCTGCGCGAGATCGTCATCGATCCCGAAGCGATCGACCCCGAGGAGGCGGAGATGCTCCAGGAGATGGTCCAGGCCGCCGTCAACGAGGGGCTGCGTGCCGCCCAGGAGCTGGCTAGCTCGAAGATGGGCGGGATCGCCGGCGATGACCTCGGCGGGCTCGGCGGGATGCTGGGCGGTTGAGCGAGGGCCCGGCACCGCTGGCTCGGCTGGTCGCCGAGCTCTCGCGCCTGCCGGGCATCGGCCGGCGCACGGCTGAGCGCCTCGCCTTCCACCTCCTGCGGGCGCCCGACGAAGAGGCGTTCGCGCTCGGCGACGCGATCCGCGAAGTGAAGGAGAAGGTGGGCCTCTGCGAAGAATGCTTCAACCTCGCCGAGGGCCCGCTCTGCCGGATCTGCGCCGACCAGAACCGCGACCGGGCGACGATCTGCGTGGTCGAGGAGCCCGCTGACGTGATCCCGATCGAGCGCACCCATGAATACCGCGGCCTCTACCACGTGCTCGGCGGAGCGTTGTCGCCGATCGACGGGGTCGACGCCGAAGACCTGAAGATCGGCGAGCTGGCGCGGCGGGTCGGGCGCGGCGGCATCAACGAGGTTGTCTTGGCGACCAACCCGACCACCACCGGCGAGGCCACCGCCCTCCACATCGCCGACATGCTGCGGGGACAGGTCACCGTCACCCGGCTGGCCAGCGGACTGCCGGTCGGGGCGGACCTCGAGCACGCCGACGAGGTCACGCTCGGCAAGGCGCTCGCGGGCCGAAGAAGCCTGGAATAAGCGGCACCCGACATCCGTCCTGGACACACGTCGGTTCGCAATTAGCGGCTTTTTGACGATCCGGCGTCCGCCGCTTTCGCCAAGGTCAATCCGTGGCAGACCAGTCGAAAGCCGGCCCGGGCGCAGATGGAGAATCCTCGGCGGCTCGGATCGCCCTCAAGGTCTCGGCGATGCACGCCGATCTCCTAGGCAGCTTGCACGAGGAGATTGGAACCAATGGAGGAAGCTTCGCCGACGCTGCCCAGCGGCTCGCCGGCGAGTTCGGTTCGGTCACGGCCGCCGCACTTGAAGCGGCCCAGCCGTCCCTGAAGGGGGCAGCCAACGGGGCGGCAGTTCCCGGCAACGGCAGCGGCCCGGTTCCCGCCCCCGAGGAGCCGAACGAACTGCCGAGCCTCTACCGGCCCGGGCACATGCGCCGCCGGCTCGAGCAGCTGCTGGAGACCAACCGCCGCTACGGCCACCCCTTCGGCCTCGCCGTCTTCGATGCCTCCGGGCCCGGCACCCGCCCCGGCGACGTCGCCGGCGGCCCGGAGACCGTGCTCTCGATCGTCGGCGCGGCTCTGCGCGACAGCATCCGCATCGTCGACGAAGCCTTCCGCCTCGAGGAGGACGCGATCTGTGTCCTCGCCCCCAATATCGGCACCGTCGAAGGCGTGCAGATGTGCGAGCGGCTGCTGGCCCAGCTCGACGAGCTCGAGAAGGCCGGGGGGTTGCGGATCTGCGTCTCGGCCGGGGTCGCCGCCTGCCCGGAGCACGGCACCAAGGCCGATGAGCTCCTGCACAAGGCCGACGCGGCGATGTGGCGGGCGCGGGCGGTTGGCCAGCCCGTAGGCGTGGGCGCCTTGCAAGATCGCTGACAGATTCCCGTAAATCTGTCCAAAAGCTTCATCCCTGGTGGGAGAATCGGCGATGCAGTCGAAGTAGACGCGCAGTCCACCCGCATCGCCTTCCTTAACCAATGCCCGGAATCCGCACCAACGCCGCCGCCGAAGTCCTTGGCGTGAGCCCCAACACCCTGCGCAGCTGGGAGCGCCGCTACGGCTACCCGACGCCGAAGCGGACCGCGGGCAACCATCGCAACTACGAGCTGGTCGAGCTGCAGGCGCTGCGCGCCGCGCTGACCGAGACCGGCAACATCTCCTCGGCGATCGAGCTGGCGCGCCAGCGCCAGGCGGCGCCGGCCAGCGACGACAGCCTGCTCAGCGCCTTCGAGAGCTTCGACGAGTCCGCCGCCGATCGCGCGGTCGAGGAGAGCCTCGCCCTGCGCTCGCTCGAGCGCACGGTCGAGGAGCTGCTGCTGCCGGCGATCGACAAGCTCGCCGCCGACTCCGAGCGAGAGGCCGAGCTCGAGTTCGCCTCCCGCTGGGCGACCGGCTGGCTGCACGGCGCCCGCCGCCTCGCCTCCACCGCCGCCCGCCCGGCCGGGATCCTGCTGCTCGATTCCAGCCACGGCCAAGGCGCCGAGGAGGTCTACACCCAGGCCCTCGACCTCGCCCTGCGCCGCGCCGGCTTCCGCGTCCTCGTCCTCTCCAACGAGCTCGGCGACGAGCGGCTCGGCCGCGCCCTCGGCGCCCTCGACCCGACCGCGATCGTCCTCTGCGGCCCCGGCGCCGACACCCAGAGCGCCGTCCGCCTCGTCCGCAAGATCCGCGAGCTCGGCTTCGTAGCCCCGCTCTACGGCTTCCGCGCCGACGGCCTGATCGGCGCTGCCGTCCCCTCCGCCGGCGACCGCCCCAGCGAAGTCACCGGCATGCTCAACGCCGATATCCGGCGCCGGGCGACTCAGGCTTACGCCTAGGTCCTAGTCCAGCAGGATCAGCAGCGCGGTCAGCAGACCGAGGCCGATGCCAGCGACGGAGAGCGTGCGCAACGGCCAGGTCGGCCCCTCGTGGAAGCGGCCTTCCCGCAGCGCCTGCATCATCGCCTCGCGGTTGGCGGTTCCGTAGGCGATCGCGAAGATCCCCCAGAGGGCGAAGCCGACGCCGGTGAGCGCGTACGGCCAGCGGGCGCCGCTGCCGCTCAGCTCGGGAACCACGCGTCCAACCCCGATTGCGACCGCCAACGCTGCCAACCCCGTCCGCCACCAAGCCAGCTGCGTCCGCTCCCCGGCCAGGTAGGTCCGCCGCGTAGCGTCAACCAGCTGCGCGGGGTTGGGATCAGGACGTTTCGGCTGCTCTGGCGTCGCCATATCCGAACTGCATCAACTTAACCACCCAGCAGGTGTAGAAGTTGATGCAGTTTGCCTAGCGCGGCTGGGGGACCGGCTCCGCCTCGCTGATCCCCCAGCGTTCGTGGAGTCGGCGCAGCGGACGCGGTGCCCACCAGTTCCACTTGCCGAGCAGCTCCATCAGGGCGGGAACGAGGAGGGCGCGGATGATGCTGGCGTCGATCAGGACGGCGAGGGCGACGCCGACGCCGTTCTCCTTGATGAAGATGATCTTCGAGGTGGCGAAGGCGAACATCGCCACCGCGAAGAGCAGCGCCGCCGCGGTGACGATCCGGCCCGTCCGCTCCAGCCCGATCGCCACCGACTCGGAGTCGGAGGCGCCGTTGTCCCGCGCCTCCTTGATCCGCGAGAGCAGGAAGACGGCGTAGTCGGTCGAGAGGCCGAAGGCGACCGCGAACATCAGGATCGGCATCGTCTGCTCGATCGCCCCGGGGCTGGTGTAGTCGAGGAAGCCTTCGAGCCGGCCGTTCTGGAAGATCAGCACCAGCAGGCCGAAGACCGCGCTGAGGTTGAGGAAGTTCATGATCAGCGACTTGATCGGCAGCACCACCGAGCCGGTCATCAGGAAGAGGATCACCAGGGTCGCGAGCACGATGATCGCCAGCGCGTAGGGGAGGTGGGCGCCGAGGCTCGATTGGAAGTCGATGAAGTCGGCGGTGGCGCCGCTGACCAGCGCCGTCGTCCCGCGCGGCGTCGGCAGGTTGCGGATCGTCTTCACCGTTTCCTGGCTGGCATCGGAGGCGAAGGGGTGGGCCGAGGTCGCCTGCAGCGCGGTCACCCCTGGGGCCAGCCGCTGCGGCGGCGCCACTTCGGAGACGCCTCCGACCTTGCGCAGCTCGTCCGCGAACTCGAGCA
>JBQCHW010000233.1:0-5455 GCA_051954315.1 Solirubrobacterales bacterium | reverse complement strand
GGAGACCGCGGACGGCCGCTTCAGCGACGCGCGTCAGGTCGACCTCGCCCCCCGCGCGGCCCGCCGCCGCCGGCGCGAGGAGGAGCTACGGCCGCAGGAGCGCGTCGCCGCCATCCTCCGCGGCCGCGAGCGGCTCGACGGCTGCGAGTTCCTCCTCCTCCGCGCCCGCGCCGACCTCGACGCCGGCCGCGACCGCGAGGCGGCGCTGCAACTGCGGGTCGGGCTGGAAGCGCTGCTGGCCGAGCTCGACGGCGCCGTCGACGACCCCGGCCACGAGAAAGACATGGCCGCCCTGCGCGAGCACCAAGCGTCCGAGCAACCGCCGACCGAGGAGACGCTCGAGATCTGCGAGCGCGTCCTCCGCCGGCGCCGGGTCCTCAACAGCTAGCGGTGCGCCTTTTGCCCGCCTAGCGGGCATAAAGCGCCCCACTCAGAGGGCCAGGCGCCTCGTCACCACCTCATCGAGCAGCGACTCGGCCAGGTGGTGGGCCTCGTCGAGCAGGACACCCTCTACCGAGGGGATGCCGATCACGGTGAGGCCGGCCGCGCGGGCGGCGGCGACGCCGGTCGGCGAATCCTCCAGGGCGACGACCTCGGGGCCCGGCTCCACTCCGAGGCGACGGCAAGCCTCGACGTAAGGGTCCGGCGCCGGCTTCGGGGCCGCGACTTCGTGGGCGCTGAGGACGATGTCGAAGAAGCCCTCGAAGCCGGCCAGCTCGACCGAGCGGCGGACGAAGCGCAGGGGCGAGTTGGAGACGAGGCCGATGGGCACTTTGCCCTGCAACCGCTCGAGTACCTCGCGGGCGCCGAGCATCGCCTCCACGCCGTGCTCGAGCTCGGCGACGACCAGCTCGTTCAGCTCCTCGATCAGCTCCGCCGCCCGCCCCGGCTCGCCCAAGCGCCGTTCGAGGATGCCGCCGGCGATCTCGGCCGAGGTGCCCACCAGCTCCAGCTTGTCCGCCGGCGTGAACTCGGTGCCGCGGAGGTCGAAGAGGTCCTGCTCGGCCCGGGTCCACACCGACTCGGTGTCGAGGAGGAGGCCGTCGTTGTCGAAGACGACGGCGTCGGGCAGAGAGGGCGGCATGGGCGCGGGATCATTCCATCTTCGGACCTAGAACCGCTAGCGTCGCGCCATGCCCTTCCACGTCGAGGTCAGCACCGCGCTCCGCCACGCCCGCGCCTTCAACCTCAGCGCCGAGGAGCTGCGGCAGACCGTGCTCGAGCCCTGGCTCTCCCGTCGCGCGATCGAACTCGGCGACCGCAAATGGAACCCGGAAGAAAGCGAGCTCAAGATCCTGGAGGGCCCCGAGCTCGACAACCCGGACCTCAACTTCGGCCAGGGGTGGTCGAACGCCCAGCGCTCCGCCGCCGACGTCACCGCCCGCGTGCTCGGCGCCGCCCAGGAGACGCGCGGCGCCGGCGCCGGCCCGACCGCGCTGGTGATCGAGACCGACTCGGCGGTGCAGACCGTCGCCGAGCTCGCCTCGGCCCACGGCGCCCGCCCCGTCGAGCTGGCGAGCCTGAGCGAGCGGATCGACGGCCGCGACCCGGAGGTCGCAGCCGTGATCGTCGTTCTCCAGCGTCAGCGCTGAGCCCCGCTCCGTCTAGGCAACGGAGGGCGTCGTGGCGCTGAAGTCGATCGAGACGCCGCGCGGGATCACCAGCACGGGGTAACGAGCGTCCTCGACCGCGTAATCGCTTTTCGCGCTCAAGACGACGCGTCCGTCCGGCGCCTCCGGCCGCGAGCCGACGACCAGGAGGTCGATCTTCCCCGAGCCGTAGTCGGCGCACTCCGCCCCCAGCGCCCCGGCGAGGCTGTCCGCCGTTGCCCGCGCGGCCGGATCGCCCTCGTCGATGACGCCGACGGTGCCGATGGCGACGACCGGGCTGGCTTGGAAGTTGGCCGGGGCGACGGCGATCGCCGACGGCCCGCCAAGCAACAGTTTGTGGGCCGAGATCCCCGGCTTCACCAGGCCCGCCGCGGTCCGGTATTCGGAGCCGAAGACGATCACGTCGGCCTGCTCCTTCTCGGCCAGCTCGGTCAACCCGACGCTGGTTGCCGGATTCTGCACGACGTGCTGGGGCATCTCCGGGGTCCCGACCGAGGCCGCCCCGCGGGCCAGGAGCTCCTCGGCCTGCTGCTGCTCCAACGATTCGCCGAACGAGTGGCGGACATAGGCGAGGGCGAGCTCGCCGCCGGCACTTGCCAGCAGGCGACCGAGGGCCAGCGCGTCCCGGTCCATGTCGGTGTCGTCGTAGGAAACGATGATCTTCAGTGACATTCGGGTTCCTCCGAGGGAAGTGGGTGATCCCAGGCTAGAGCGCCGAGGTCCAGAGCCGGAGCCGCCCCCAGGAGAGAAGGGGCAGCTCCGCTCTGCACTCGTCCTCCCTGCCTAGGCGGTGCCGCCGGCAGGGGCCGGGCGCGCCGGGGGCTGGGACGCCGGAACTCCGTCCGGGTATCCCAGCGAGGGTACGTCCGACGGGTACACCTCGTGGCCGTGGACGGCGATGTCGCCGGTCTCCATTTCCTCCTCGGTCATCCGCAGAGGCACGAAGAGCCCGACCAGCTTCAGCAGGATGAACGTCCCGATCGCCGAGAAGACGATCACCCACAGGGCCGTGTAGGCCTGGACGCCGAGCAGGTGCAGCCCGCCGCCGGAGATCAGGCCTTCGTGTTCGCCGGCCATCAACTTGTTGGCGAAGATGCCGGTCAGCAGACCACCGGCGACGCCGGCGAACCCGTGCGTGTAAACGACCCCGAGGGTGTCGTCGACGTTGCGGAAGGGCCGCAGACGGCTCAGGTAGTTGAGGGCCAGGTAGACGATCGCCGAGGCGATGACGCCGATGATGATCGCGCCCCAGCCGTTGACGAAGCCGGCGCCGGGGGTGATCGCGACGAGGCCGACGATCATGCCGTTGACCGAACCGATCATGCTCGGCTTGCGGCCGGTTGCGTAGTCGAGGGCGACCCAGCAGAGGAAGGCGACCGCGACAGCGAGGTTGGTGTTGAGGATCGAGGCCGAAGCGACTTCGCCGGCGCTGTACCAGTCACCGCCGTTGAACCCGTTCCATCCCATCCAGAGGAGACCGGCGCCGACGGCGACCATCGCCAGGTTGTTCGGCGCGTCGACCTCGCGGTCGCGCTGCAGACGCGGACCGATTACCGCGGCCGCGACAAAGCCCGAGACTCCGGCGGCGAGGTGGATCACGTAGCCGCCGGAGTAGTCGATCGCGCCCTGCTGGGCGAAGAAGCCACCGCCCCAGATCAGGAAGGCGTTGACCGGGTAGACCAGCAGGGTCCAAAGCGCGACGAACGGGATCCACGCCTTGAAGTTGAACCGCCCGAGCACCGAGCCCAGCATCAGGATCGGCGTGATCGCGGCGAAGACGATCTGGAAGTAGGCGAGCGTCGACTGCGGGAAGAGGAATTCTTCTTCCGCGAGCTCAGGTATGTGCGCCTGCTTCAGCAGTTCGTTGCTGCCCAGGATCGATCCCGGCTTGCCGATGAAGTTCCCGAAGAACCCGCTGTCGCTGACCGCGTGGACAGGCTCGCCGAACCCCATCTTGAAGCCGACCAGGACCCAGAGGACCAGCACGATCGCGAAGGCGACGAACGCCATCATCATCGAGTTCACGGACCAGCGTTTCTGCATCACCCCGCCGTAGAGCACGACCAGGCCGGGGATGCTCATCAGCCCGACCAGCGTGGCGGCGGTCATCTGCCATGAGTTCGCGCCTTCGCTCAACCATTCCATTAAGAGGGACTCCCTTTCTCAGTAGGCACTTCTCGGACCCGGCTAACCCTCCCGCTGCTGCTGCCCCGCCTCTACGTACGAGTGTCCAAAGATCGGCGCCGATCCTTCGCCCGTCGGGCGATGGTGCAGGCGTCGGCGGCTTGGTTGACTGCCGTCCATGCCACTGGAAGGTCATTACGAGCGGCAGACCACGCCGCTCTACAAACTGAGCCCGCGCGAGCTCAAGGCCGCCACGGCCACGCTCGCGGTCACCCTGGTCGCGCTCGGAGGCGTCGTGATCGCCACCGCCGGCGACAGCAGCTCTCCTCTGAAGCCCGGCTGCTTCAGCGCCTCGGTCGCCGGGATCGTCGGCGCCCAAACGGTCAGCGCCTGCGGCAGCGAGGCGGAAGCGCGCTGCGCCCACGCCGCCCGCTTCGACGATCCGCGCTCGCACACGATCGTCGCCGCCTGCGAAGAGCGGGGGATCCCGACGACGGGCACGCCCGGCGGCGCCAAACCGTCGGACCCGATCCAGTAAGCGGGTCTCAGTCGAGCGCGGCGAGGAGGGCGACGAGCTCCTCGTCGACCTCGCCCTCGAGCTTCAGCTCGGCGTCTTCGTCGTAAGGGGTCTCGCCCTTGGTGACGATCGCGACGGCGCCGCCGCTTTCTAGGGTCAGCTGGGGCAGCCCGGCGACCGGATGGACCGCCAGCGAAGAGCCGACGCAGAGCATCAGGTCGGCTGCTTCGGCCAGCTCGGTCGCCCGCCCAATCGCCTCCATCGGCAGCATCTCGCCGAAGAGAACGACGTCGGGTTTGACCGCGCCGCCGCAGGCGCCGCAGATCGCGACGCCGCGCTCGTCGAAGAGGTCGTCGACCGCCTCGAGCCCATAGGCGGCACCGCAGTCCAGGCAGGAGCTGGTCTCGATCGAGCCGTGGACCTCGATCACTTCCTCCGAGCCGGCGGCCCGGTGCAGGCGGTCGATGTTCTGGGTGATCACGCCCTCGATCAACCCCCGCCGCTCGAGCTCGGCCAGCGCCGCGTGCGCCCGGTTGGGCTCTTTGTCCCCCAGCGTCTGGAAGCGCGGCCGGTAGTAGGACCAGAAGCGCTCCGGGTCGCGTTCGAAGACGCTGATGTGGGCGACCTCCATCGGGTCGACGTTCGCCCACAGCCCCGTCTCCGGCGTGCGGAAGTCGGGGATCCCCGAAGGCACCGACACCCCGGCCCCGGTCAGGGCGACGGCGCGGCGCGACCGGCCGAGCAGCTCGGCCAGTCGCTCCACCTCGCGGGTCGTTACCTGCCGCTCCACTTCGGGGTGCGTTTGCCGAGGAAGGCGCTGATGCCCTCTTTGGCGTCCTCGCTGGTGAAGGCAATGGCGAAGCCCCGCTTCTCGGCCTCGATGCCGTCGTCGATGTCGCCCTGGTGGGAGACGGTCTTGATCTGCTCGACCGCGACCGGCGCCTGACCGGCGAGCTTGCGGCCCCACATCAGCGCCGTCTCGAACAGCTCGTGGTCGGGGACGACGCGGTTGACGAGGCCGAGCTCGAGCGCCTCCTCGGAGAGGATCGCGTCGCCGACCAGGTTCAGCTCCAGCGCCTTGTTCGGCCCGACCAGGCGGGCCAAGCGCTGGGTGCCGCCGAAGCCGGGGATGATCCCCAGCTTCACCTCGGGCTGGCCGAAGACCGCGGCCTCGGCGCCGATCCGCACGTCGCAGGCCATCGCC
>JBQCHW010000232.1:0-8077 GCA_051954315.1 Solirubrobacterales bacterium | reverse complement strand
TCGGCCGTCTCGACGTTGTGGTGCACGCGTTGGATGCCCGCCTCGCGCAGCGCGCGGGCCCGGTCGCCGGAGAGATGGCCGACCGAGGCGCAGCGCTTGAGATTGGTGTGCTCCGCGACGAGCTTCGCCCCGGCCAGGACCTTCTCGAAGTCCCGCTTGGACAGTCCCTGGCCCTGGGTGACCATGCAGAAGCGGTGGGCGCCGGCCGCCTCAGCGGCTTTCGCGTGCTCGAGGATCTGCTCGGGCTCCATCATCGCGTGCATCGGCGTGTCGGCCTCGGCATAGCGCGACTGGGCGCAGAAGCCGCAGTCCTCGGCGCAGCCGCCGGACTTGGCGTTGACCAGCGAGCACATGTCGGTCGAGTCGCCGAAGTTCTCCTGGCGGACCTCCCAGGCGCGTTCGACCAGGGCTTCGATCTCGGCGTGCTCGGTCTGGCGGCCGTAGGCCAGCGCCTCTTCGGCGGTGATCAAGGGGGGCATGCGGCGGAGCCTAGGTAGCGCCCCGGACGCCTGATCCTCCCTAGCATCAGGGTCGATGCGACGGAGCGTGGCGCGGCGCCGAAGGGGAGCGGTGGGGGTCTTGTCCTGCCTGGCGCTGGCTGCGTTCGCGTGGGGCGCGACCCTCGGCGACGGTAGCGGTCAGGCCCGGCAGAAGCCGAGCGTGGCGAGCACCCTGTCGCCGAAGCTCCTGGCCGGCCAGCGGATCGTCGTCGGCGTCAGCGGCACCTCGGTCGGGAAGGGGCTGCGGTCGGCGATCCACGAGGGACGGGTCGCCGGGGTCGTCCTCTTCGCCGCGAACTTCCCGACCCGCGCCGCCGGCACCCGCCTGATCGCGCAGCTGCAGGCGATTCCGCGGCCGCCGAAGCTGCGCGACCCGCTCCTGGTCATGGTCGACCAGGAGGGCGGCCAGGTGAAGCGCCTCAGCGGCGCCCCCACGGCTTCGGCGGCGACGATGGGCGCCCGCGGTGCCGCCTTCACCCGCGAACAGGGGAAGCGGACGGCGGCCAACCTGCGCGACGTCGGCGTCAACGTCGAGTTGGCGCCGGTCCTCGACGTCGCCCGCCCGGGCGGGGTGATCGCCGAAACCGAAAGGAGCCTCGGCTCCTCCGCTGCCCACGTCGACGCCACGGCGATCCCCTTCGCGCGGGCGCTACAGGCGGGCAGCGTCGCCGCCACCGGCAAGCACTTCCCCGGCTTCGGCGACGCCCGTGAAAACACCGACTTCTCGGTCGAACGAATCGACCTCTCCAAGCAGGAGCTGCGAGCGATCGACGAGAAGCCCTACGAAGCCTTTATCGCCGCGGACGGCAAGCTGGTGATGCTCAGCACCGCGGTCTACCCGGCCTTCTCCGACCGCCCCGCCGCCTTCACCCGCGCGATCGCCACCGGCGAGCTGCGCAGCCGCCTCGGCTTCGAAGGCGCGACCGTCACCGACGCCTTGGAAACGCCTGCCGTCGAACACTTCGGTAGCACCGCGAAAGCCGCGGTCGCCGGCGCCCGCGCCGGCGCCGACCTGCTCCTCTACGCCCAGCTGGGACCGGCACAGGCCGCCTATAAGGCGCTGGTGAAGAAGCTGCGTGCCGGCGCCTTCGACCGCGCCGAGTTCGAGCAGGCGGTGGAGCGGGTCCTCGACCTGCGCGCCGAGGTGCGGTAGCCGCTAGCTAGGCCCAGAGGGCGCTGAGCGGAACCGCGAACAGTCGGTCGCCTAGTGGGACGGTTTGTTTGCCGGTGTGGATCACGACGCCACAGTTGAAATCACTGCCCTTTTTGTCGCGCAGCCTCTCCAAAGGTCGCCAATCCTTCTGTGAGAGCGACACGGTCGTCTTGACCTCGACTGCGACGATCTCCCCTGCTCGGTTCTCCAGAATCAGATCCACCTCATCCAACCCGCGACGGTAGTGGAAGACCTGCGGCGCGATCTCCGACCACTCGGCATGCTTGACGATCTCCATGCCGACGAAGCTCTCGAGGGCCTTGCCAGTCACTTGATCGTCGTCCATGAGCCGGTTCTCGTCGGCTCCGAGCAGGTAAAGCAGAAGACCGCTATCGACCACATGGATCTTCGGCGTCTGGATCTCCCGCTGGCCGAGGCCGGGGCGCCAGGCTGGGATTCGCTTGACGAGGAAGATGGTTTCGAGCATTCCGACGTAGCTTGCGACAGTCCGATGGTCGAGGCCGAGCTTCTGGCTGATGTTGCTGGGGACAAACAAGTTCGCGGTCTGGGACGCGATCAGCCTCAGCAGCCGGGGCATCTCGTGGAGTTTGTGGGCGTCGCTGATGGTCTCCAAGTCCTTCTCGAAAGTGGTGCGCAGGTAGCTCTGAAACCATCGGGCCTGCCGGTTCCCGGAGCGCAGCCGGGCCTCCGGATAACCGCCTCCGACGATCCGGCCCGTGAGTGCGGCGCGTCCTTTCGGGGCGTCGTCGATCTGGGGAGGCGAACCCGCGAACAAGGCGTCTACGAAGTTGTTCGAGGAGCCCTCGATCTCAGCTTGCGCCAACGGCCAGAGCTCGACCATCTCGATGCGCCCGGTCAGAGCGTCGGCGACCTTCTTGTTGCGCAGGACGTTTGCGGAGCCCGTGAGGAGGAACTGTCCCGGACGAAGGTCTTCGTCGACCACGGCCTTGATTGCCAGTAGTAAATCGGGGTTTCCTCTCTGGACCTCGTCGATCAGAACCGGACGGCGAAGGCCGGCCACGAATCCCTCGGGATCCGCGGTGGCGGCATCTCGCGCTGCTTTCTCGTCGAGATTGACGACCTGAGCCGGGTGCTCTTTGTCAGCGACTTGACGGGCGAGGGTGCTCTTTCCCACCTGTCGTGCGCCGAGGATGAATACGGCACGGGTATCCCCCAAGGCAGCCACCACCAGCTTCTTGTCGCCTCGGGGAAACAGATCAGCCATCGCAGGTCTCCGAGGTCGTAAGGGAGCGCTCGATGCGAAATGGCAAATTCACCTGATGCATATTGGCAAATTTGGTGATGCAAATTGGCAAATTCACCTGATGCAAATTGGCATTCAGGGATGGCGGTTGGGGTTAGTCCGGCACCGCGGCCAGCGACTCCCACAGGTACAGCGAAGCAAGGCTGCGGTGGGGGCGCCAGGGCTCGCTGATCTCCATGACCCGGGTCGGGGTTGGCATCTCCTCCAGGCCGTACTCGATCTGGATCGCTTTGCGGATGCCGAGGTCGCCGCCGGAGAGGACGTCGGGGCGCTGGAGGTGGAAGAGCAGGAACATCTCCGCGGTCCAGCGGCCGAGGCCGCGGACGGCGACGATCTCCTCGATCACCTGCTCGTCCTCGAGCTGCTCGAGGCGTTCGAGCTCGAGCTCGCCGCTGAGGACGTGGCGGGCGAGGTCGCGGACGTATTCGGTCTTGCGGCCGGAGAGGCCGCAGCGGCGCAGGTCCTCCTCGCTCGCCTCCAGCAGCTGCTCGGGCGTCGGGGTGGTGCCGCCGAAGAGGTCGAGCACGCGCAGGTAGATCGTCCGCGCCGCTTTCGTCGAGAGCTGCTGGCCGACGATCGCTCGCAGCAACGCCCCGTATGCATCGGCCGGCCGCTCCTCTTTGCGCCGCCGCAGCCGCGTCGCGAGGTCGAGTTTGCCCATCCGCTCGATCAGCGCCGCCATCGTCGGGTCCGAGGCGGCCAGGGCTTTGCGCGCCTTGGCGCTCACCGCCCCTTCCACTGCGGGCGGCGCTTCTCGCCGAAGGCGCGGATGCCCTCGCGGAAGTCCTCGGATTCAAAGCACGACTCGCGCAGGGCGACCAGCCCCGCCTCCTGCTGCTCGGTCAGCTCGGCGACGTCGTTCAGCAGGTTGATCGCCTGCTTGTTGCCGCGCATCGAGAGCGGCGCGTTGCCGGCGATCGCCGCCGCCAGCTCCACCGACCGCTCCTCCAGCTCCTCGGCGGCGACGACTTCGTTGACCAGGCCGATCTCGTCGGCGCGGGCGGCGTCGAGGTTGCGGCCGGTGAGGAAGAGCTCCTTCGTCCGCGCCAGCCCGACCACGTCGAGGAACTTGCGCAGCCCGGTGTGGCCGTAGATCAGGCCCAGTTTGGCCGGTGGCATCCCCAGTTTGGCGCCGGCGGCGCAGATCCGCAGGTCGCAAGTGACCGCCAGCTCCAGCCCGCCACCGAGGCAGTGGCCATTGATCGCGGCGACGGTCGGCCAGGGGTGCTTGGCGATCGCCTCCATCGCCGCATGGAAGGGATGGGCGACGAGCGCCTCGGCGTCGCGCTCGAAGCTCTGGTCGGGGATCCCGGAGATGTCGTAGCCGGCGGAGAAGAGCGGCGGCGCCCCGGTGATGAGGACGCAGCGGTTCTCGATCCCGCGGTTCAGCTGCGGCAGCAGCTCGGCGATCGCGTCGAGGATCTCGTGGTCGAGCGCGTTGCGGCGCTCTGGGTTGGAGATCGTCAGCCGGGTGACCGCCTCGGCCGGCTGGTCGACCAGGAGCTTGCCGCCCGCGAGCTGTTCCTCCACCGCCGTTACTCCAGCACTATGAGGGCGTCGCCTTCTGAGACCGACTGGCCCTCCTCGCAGCGGATCTCCTTGACGACGCCATCGTCTTCGGCCTCGACCGGGATCTCCATCTTCATCGACTCGAGGATGACGACGGTGTCGCCATCGGACACCTGGTCGCCCACCGCGACCTCGATTTTCCAAACGTTGCCGGTGATGTGTGCCTCGATGTCTGCCATGGGCGGGGACAATAGCCCGATGGCGGGACTCGAACCGGGAGCAGGGGCCGACGGCGCGGTGGCGGTGATCGTCGCCGCCCGCAACGAGGCCGACCGGATTGAGGAGACGGTGCGGGCGCTGCGAGGGGCGCTGCCCGGCGCCCGGGTCTGGGTTGCCGACGACGCCTCCGAGGACGGTACCGCCGAGGCGGCGATGCTGGCCGGGGCGGAGGTGGTGCGGCGCGGCCGCTCCCACGGGAAGGGCGGCAACGTCGGCGCCGCCGCCGAGGCAGCGCTGAGCGTGCAGCCGCCACCGCGGATCGTCCTCCTCTGCGACGGCGACCTCGGCGCCTCCGCGGCCCGGCTGACCCCGCTGGTGGCGGCGGTGGAGCGCGACGAGTGCGACCTCGCGGTGGCCGCCTTCAGTCGAAGGGTCGGCGGCGGCTTCGGCGCTGCGCTCGGCTTTGCCCGCTGGGCGATCCAGCGCCTCTGCGGCCTGGAGACCGAAGCGCCGATCTCCGGCCAGCGGGCGCTTCGCACCGAGGTACTGCGAGCAGTCCTTCCTCTGGCGAAGGGCTACGGGATGGAGATCGGGATGACGGTCGATGCGGTCCGCGGCGGCTACCGCCTGCGCGAGTACGAGCTGGACCTCGAGCACCGCGCCACCGGCCGCGACCTCCGCGGTTTCCTCCACCGCTTCGGCCAATTGCGCGACTTCGCCCTAGTGTTCCTCGCACGATGGCGCGGATGAGGAGACGGGCGGTACTGGTTGCAGCGCTGACCTCGCTGTGCCTCTTCGGTGCCGCGATTGCCCACGCCGAGCTGGTCGAGCGCGGCAACCTCTTCGTCAAGTTCGACGGCGGCATCGCTCCGACGGCGCTGCCGCGAGAGGTGAAAGCGCCGATCTCGGTTCGGGTTGACGGGACCGTGCGGGTGCTCTCCGGCGAACGGCCGCCGGCCCTGCGCCACATCTCGATCGCGATCAACCGCGGCGGCACCCTCGACACCCGCGGCTTGCCGACCTGCCGCCGCTCGCAGCTCGAACCGGCGACCTCGCAGCAGGCGCTGGAAGCGTGCCGCGGGGCCCTGGTCGGCGAAGGGCGCTACCTCGGCGCCCTGGCGCTGCCCGAACAGGACCGCTTCCCCCTGCAGGGACGGATCCTCGCCTTCAACGCAATCGTCGGCGGCCAGCGGGCGATCCTCGCCCACGTCTACGGCAGCGACCCGGTGCCGAACAGCCGCATCATCGTCTTCCACATCCGCAAGACGCAGGGCACCTTCGGCACGGTCTTCAGTGCCGCGCTCCCGGCCCGCCTCAACCGCTCCGGCTACCTGAAGGAAATCAGCCTCGAACTGCGCCGCACCTTCACCTACCGTGGCCGCAAGCACAGCTACCTGAGCGCCGCCTGCTCCGCACCGGCCGGGATCAACATCGCCTCCTTCCCCTTCTCCCGCGTCTCGATGGGCTTCGCCGACGGGCGCCAGCTCGCCTCTACCCTGATCCGCAGCTGCCGCGTCCAGAAGTAGCACGATGATCCTCTCGATCGACCAGGGGACGACCGGGACCACCTGCCTTGTCTTCGACCGGGAGGGACGGGTTCGCGGCCGCGCCTACTCGGAGTTCGAGCAGTTCTTCCCGCGGCCGGGCTGGGTCGAGCACGACGCGAACGAGATCTGGGAGGTGACTCGGCGGGTCGCCGCCGAGGCGATCGCCGACGCCGGCGGGGGTGAGCTCGAGGCGATCGGGATCACCAACCAGCGCGAGACCGTCGTCGCCTGGGACCCGCAGAGCGGCGAGCCGGTCCACCGGGCGCTGGTCTGGCAGGACCGCCGCACCGCCGACCGCTGCGAGGAGCTGAAGGAGGCCGGGCACGAGCCGCTGGTGCGGCGGCGGACCGGGCTCACCATCGACCCCTACTTCTCCGGGACGAAGATCGAGTGGCTGCTGCGGAACGCCGAGGGGGCGGGGCGGGCGGTCTTCGGGACGATCGACTCCTGGCTCCTGTTCAAGCTCACCGGCCGCCACGTCACCGACTACACGAATGCCTCGCGGACGATGCTCTTCGACATCCGCAGGCTCTCCTGGGACGAGGAGCTCTGCGCCCTTCTCGGGGTGGACCCGGCGCGGCTGCCCGAGCCGCTGCCCTCCTCCTGCGTCTTCGGCACCACGACCGAGTTCGGCGGCGAGGTGCCGGTCGCGGGGGTGGCTGGCGACCAGCAGGCGGCGCTCTTCGGCCAGGCCTGCCACCAGCCCGGGATGGCCAAGAACACCTATGGGACCGGCAGCTTCGTCCTCCTCAACAGCGGCCCGGAGCCGCCGCAGGCGCCGGAGGGCCTGCTGGCGACGGTCGCCGCTGGGACCGGCGAGGAGGTGCCCTACGCGCTGGAGGCGGCGATCTTCGTCACCGGCGCCGCCGTGCAGTGGCTGCGCGACGGGCTCGGGATCATCGAGGCGGCGGGGGAGACCGAGGCGCTCGCCGCCTCGCTCGACTCCAACGACGGCGTCTACTTCGTTCCCGCCCTGACCGGCCTCGGCTCCCCCTATTGGGATCCCTACGCGCGCGGGACGATCGTCGGCCTCACCCGCGGCAGCGGCCGCGCCCACCTGGCCCGGGCGGCGCTGGAGGCGATCGCCTACGAGACCGTCGACGCGGTGCGGGCGCAGGAGGCCGCCTGCGGCGAGCGCCTCGGGCTGCTGCGAGCCGACGGCGGCGCCACCGTCAACCGCTGGCTGATGCAGTTCCAGGCCGACGTCCTCGGGGCGCCGGTCTCGGTGCCGGAGATCGCCGAGACGACCGCGCTCGGCGCCGCCTACCTCGCCGGTATCGCCACCGGCGTCTGGACCCTCGATCAGGTGGGGGAGATGTGGCGGGAGGCGGACCGCTACGAGCCGCGGATGGAGGAGGCGCAGCGGCAGGGGCTGCTGGCCGACTGGCAGCGGGCGCTGGAGCGCTCACGCGGCTGGGCGTAACCCGCCGCCCGTGGCTGGGGTAGGCATCGACACGGCGACCACCCCCGCTGTCCCGCAGTCATGCCCGAGATGAAGCCACAGGTCTACAAGGACCCGCGCCCGGCGGAGTACTTCGACCAGTTCCACGAGGCGGCGCGCAAGGGGGTCGGCTGGACCTACACGCTCGCCCGCATCATCCTCACGCTGCCGACGCTCCTGATCTGGCGGGTGCGGGCGATCGGGGTCGAGAACGTGCCGAAGGACGGCCCGCTCGTCCTCGCCCCCAACCACTTCAGCCAGATGGATCACTTCTTCGCCGGCGTCTACCTGCGGCGGAAGATCCGCTTCATGGCCAAATCCCAGCTCTTCGGCCCGCCGGTCCTCACCTACATCTATAAGCACGGCGGCGTCTTCCCGATCCGCCGCGGCCACCACGACGAGGTGGCGATGGAGACCGCGCGG
>JBQCHW010000231.1:0-2675 GCA_051954315.1 Solirubrobacterales bacterium | reverse complement strand
CGTGGCCGTCGACCTCGGGCAGCGGGCCCTCGCAGCTGAGCACCGCGCCCTCGGCTTCGACCATCGCCCAGACGGCGTCGGCCTCGTCTCCCTTACCCCGCGGTGGGGCGATCTCGATCCCGAGGCTCTTGCCTCCGTGGTCCGGCAGGGTGACCAGGGGCAGCGCCGTCCGCAGCACTCCCCCGGCTTCCCGGGCGGTCAGCCCCGTCCTCCCCTTGGGGACGACATAGCGACGGCGCCAGCGGCCGATCCCGGCGATCAAGGCGACGCCGCGCCGGGCACGGTCGGTGAGGGCATAGACCCGCTGCCTGCCCCGGCCGGCTTCCTCGCGGAGAAAGCCGCCGACCCTGAAGAGCCCCGCCCGCCGGTTGACCTGGTGGTAGCTGAGGCCGTGCTCGATCCGCGCCAGTTCGGTTGACGACCTGCTGCCGAGGTTGAGCTCCTCGATCAACCCCGATTCCCAGAGGTCGGCCAGCATCGCCAGCGACCCCCAGGCGTGCGCGTCGATCCTCCCGTCCGGCAGACGCGTGAAGGAGGCATCGGCGTAGGCGGCGACCAGTCGATGGAGCTCCCGGCCTTTCGGCTCGGTCAGGGTGTAGGTCACTTTCGACGGCACCCCCGGCTCCTCGTCCCGGTCGACGATCTCGAGCTCGGCGAGCTTGCTCGAGTAGCGGTAGATGGTTCGCGGCGCGTATCCGGGCACCCGTTCGGTCAGTTCCTTGGTCCGCAGGGGCCCTTCGCCCAGGGCCATCAAAATCGCGCCGGTAGCCCCGGCTCCCAAGAGCCTGAGTACCTGCGGCGTCGTCGGCTCGATATCCGGTGCCAAAGCCGAGCGAGGATAGTTCGCGTGCGGCGCAATTCTCCCTGGAATCCGAGTGACCTTTTGTGTAAATCGCAGGAGTCACACGCCCTGCACCGCTCAGCGAACTTCGCTCAGACGCGGAGCACGATCTTGCCGCCGCTGTGATGGTCCTCGGCGGCCCGGTGGGCGGCCGCCACCTGGTCGAGATCGAAGACCTGATCGACGTGGACCTGCAGCTTTCCCGCCTCGATCAGGGCGTCAAGGCCGGCGAGGCCGACCGGGTCCGGCTCGACCAGGAAACCGGTGACCCGGCGGCTCGACTCCGCCGCTCGCCGGGTCAACTCCTCCGGCACCCCGCTCGGCACCGAGACCAGCAACCCGCCCGGCCGCAGCACCGCAAGCGAAGCCTCGCCCTGCTGCCCGGTGAAGTCGATCACCGCGTCGAGGTCGCCGACCAGGTCCTGGAAGTGCTGCTCGCGGTAGTCGATGACCACGTCGGCGCCGAGGCCTTCCAGCCACTCGGCCTGCTCGCCGCGGGCGGTGCCGATCACGTTGGCGCCGCGGGCCTTGGCGATCTGCACCGCCAGGTGGCCGACCCCGCCGGCGGCGCCGTGGATCAGCAGGTCGTCCCCGTCCTGGAGGCGGATCGTGTCGACGACGATCTGCCAGGCGGTGAGGCCGGCCAGCGGCAACGCCGCCGCCTCCTCGTGGGAGAGGACGTGCGGCTTGGTCGCGAAATGCCGCGAGGGAGCGGTGACGAACTCGGCGTAGGCGCCGGCTTCGCGCGGGAACCAGGGCATCCCGAAGACCTCCTCGCCGACCGCGAACCGGGTGACCCCGCCGCCGACCTCCACCACCTCGCCGGAGACGTCCCAGCCGATGCAGAGCGGCGGCTCACCGAGGACGCCAGCCATCCCTTTGCCCGCCCGCGTCTTGAAGTCGACCGGGTTGACCCCGGCGGCGCGGACCCGCACCTTGACCTCGGTCGGGATCGGCGAGGGCTCCGCCACCTCCTCCACCTGGAGGACCTCCGGAGGGCCGAACTCCCGCAGGATCGCCGCGCGCATCGGGCCGATGATAGGCGGCGGATGGGGTGGGTCAGTAGGGCGGCAGGTCGTCGTACCAGACGCCGAGCGTCTTGAAGGCACGCCAGAAGCGGGCCTTGGCGCCCTCTTCGTCCAGGGAAGCGTCGATGTCGGGGACGTAGAGGGCGTCGATCGTCGGGGTGAAGGCCTGGATCGTGCCCTCGTCGGCCTGGATCTCGCGGGCCAGCGGGACGCTCAACCCGTTGAGGATGCGAAGGGCCGGTTCGCCCATGACGACGACGATCTTCGGCTGCACGATCGCCAGCTCCTCGACCAGCCGCCCGACGCACTCGCCCGCCGCCAGGTCCGGCTCCGGGATCGGGCACTTGACGCAAAGGGTGCCGTAGACGACGAGGGGGTCGATCCCCAGCCGTTTGAAGCTTTTCATCAGCGCGTTGCCGGAGCGGCCGTAGAAGGCGACCCCCTCCTCGATCTCCGAGGCGAGCGGCGCCTGCTTGAGCATGAAGATGTCGGCCTGCGGGTGGCCGGAGCCGAGCACCGGCATCAGCTTGCCGCGCGGGCAGTGCTGGCACTCCTGGATCTCGCGGCTCATCTGGTTGAGCTCGCGGATCGCCCGTTCCAGGTACTTCTCTCTGATCTCGTCGTCGATCGAACGCATCGGGGCGTTCTTTGACGAGGCGGGCGCGGCTCCTTTGCGCGCCTGCCACTGCATCAGGACTTGCTCGTCCGGCGCCCCGCCCGCCGCTGCCGCGGCCGCCCGCCGCGAACCGGCTTGGCATCGGGCACGCGCCGTTTCGGCGCCTTCGGCCGCCCCGTCGTCTGCAGGA
>JBQCHW010000230.1:0-5703 GCA_051954315.1 Solirubrobacterales bacterium | reverse complement strand
CGACGAGCCCGGCGGCGCGGCCGGCGGCGAATGCGGCCCCCAGCAGCTCGGGTTTTCCGCCCTGGGCGCCGACGCCGGGGATGAGGAAGACCGAGCGCGGCATCAGCTCGCGCATACGGGCGAAGTGCTGGGGCTCGGTGGCCCCAACCACAGCGCCCATGCCGCTGAGGCCCGAGTCGCCGAGCAGGCGACCGGAGAAGTCATCGACGATCGCGGCGAGGCGCTCGTGCAGAGGCGCCTCCGGCGCCGGCAGGTCCTGGAGGTCGGCGGCGCCGGGGTTGCTGGTGCGAACGAGGGCGAAGATTCCCGCGCCCGCCTCCTCGGCGGCGCTGAGCAGCGGCTCGAGCGCGTCGCGGCCGAGCAGCGGGTTGGCGGTGAAGGCATCGGCGTCGAGGCCGCGGACGGGGCCCCACGGGGTCGGGGTCTCCCCTACCAGCGCCTGCGCGTAGGCAGCGGCGGTGACCGGGACGTCGCCGCGCTTGCCGTCGGCGATGACCAGCAGTCCGGCCTCTTGGGCGGCAGCGCAAGTCGCTTCCAGCGCCGCCCAGCCGGGGGCGCCAAGGCGCTCGAAGCAGGCGAGCTGGGGCTTCACCGCCACACAGGCAGGTCCAGCCCGCTCGATCAGCGAGCGACAGTGGTCGGCGACCGCGGCGGCCGCCTGCTCAGCGGCAGACGCGCCCGAGTCGCCTGGCGTCTCCCCCTCCCCGGCCAGCTTGGCCGGGTCGGGGTCGAGGCCGAGACAGATCTGACTGCGGCGCTCTTCGACGAGCGCCGCGAGTCGATCGGCGAAGCAGGTCAGGGCGCGTCAGCCGCCTTTGACCTGCGTCTTCAGAGCCGAACCGGCGGAGAACCTGGGCACCTTGCCGCCCGGGATCGTGATCCTTTCGCCGGTGCGGGGGTTGACGCCCTGGCGCGGGCCGCGCTCGGCGACGTGGAATTTGCCGAAGCCGGTGAAGGCGACCTCCTCGCCGCTGCTCAGTGCATTGGTGATGGCCTCGAGAACAGCGTCGACGGCGTCGCTGGCGGCTTTTTTGCTGCCAAGCCGCTCATCGCTAGCAAGTTGGTCCAGAAACTCAGCCTTGGTCACGTCTTAGATCCTCCTCGGGGGTTTGAAGACGGGCGCACCCTAACAGCGGCCACGGGCGTAAGTTTTCGCGCTCTAGAGCCAGATGTCACGAACCGCTGATCGCCATCTCGGCGATCAGCAGCGGCGGGGTGCTGACCGAGCCCCCGAACGGGACCCAGCGCGGCACCGCTCCGGCGGCGCTGACGGCGCTCAACATCGCCACCAGCTCGCCGGCGATCGTGAACTCGCGGACCGGCTCGGCGAGCTGCCCGCCGCGGATCATCCGGCCGGAAGCGCCGACCGAGAAGACGCCGGTGACGGGGTTGACGCCGGAGTGCAGGCCGGCGACGTCGTTGACGAAGACCCCCTCCCCCGCCTCCGCCAGCAGCTCCTCGAAGGAGTGGCTGCCGGGGGCGACGACCAGGTTCGAGGTCGAGACGCTCGGCAGGGCGCGGTAGCTGCCGCGCGAGGCCGAGCCGGTGGAGTGGACGCCCTCGCGGTTGGCGGTGTAGGTGTCGTAGAGGTAGGAGCGCAGGCGGCCGCCCTCGATCAGGGCGGTGCGGCGGCGCGGCACGCCCTCGCCGTCGAAGGGGGCCGAGGCGGGGCCGCTGGGCTCGCGACCGTCGTCGTGGAGGGCGAAGGCCGCCGATGCGATCTCCTCGTCGAGGCGGCCGGCCAGCGGCGAGCGCCCGCGCTGAACCGCTTTGGCGCCGAGGCCGCCGCCGATCAGGCCGACGAAGCTGGCGGCGACGGTGGCGTCGAGGACGACCGGGCAGGAGCGCGACTCCGGCTTGCCGGCACCGATCATCTCCAGCGCCCGCTCGGCTCCCTCGGCGCCGATCGCCTCGGGGTCGAGGCCGCGCGGGCCGCGGGCGAGGCCGAAGCCGAGCCCGGTCTCCCGCGCCCCCTCGTCGCCTTCGGCCAGGGCCTGCAGGTAGGCGTAACAGGTGGAGGTCTCGTGCTCGCCGGCGACCCCGGTCGAGGAGGCGATCGCCACCTGCTCGGCGGCGTCGGCGTAGACGGCCTGCTCGACCCCGACCAGGCGCGGGTCCGAGTCGAGGGCGGTGCGCTCGACGGTCAGCGCCAGCTCGGCCAGGCGCGAGGCCTCCCACTCGGCGACGGAGGGATCGCTGAGGCCGGGCAGCGCCTCGATCTCGGCCGGCCGCGGCGGCGCCGCGAACTCGTCCTCGTCGGCGACCGCGGCCGCTTCGGCGGCGCGGGCGGCGATCTCCGCCACCCCGGTCTCGGAGAGGTCGGTGCCGTAGGCGTAGCCGACGCGGTGGCCGCTCCAGGCGCGGATCCCGACGCCGGTCTGCACCGCCGCGGTAAGGCTCTCGACCTCGCCGCCGTGGACGCGGACCTCGCGGCCGCTCTCGCGGGAGACGTAGGCCTCGGCGTCGGAGGCACCGGCTCCGGTCGCCGCCTCGACGGCGCGGTGCGCGACGGCGGATAGCTCGCTCATCGCTCCGTGCCGCCCACGGTGAGGGCCCGCAGGCGGACATGACCCTGCCCCGTCCCGACCGGGACTTTCTGGCCGCCCTTGCCGCACATCCCGGTCTTCATGAAGAAGTCGTCGCCGACCGCGTCGATCGCCGCCAGGGCGTCGAGGCAGTTGCCGATCAGGGTGGCGCCCCGACAGGGCTTCGTCACCTTGCCGTCCTCGATCAGGTAGCCCTCGCTGACCCCGAAGACGAAGTCGCCGGTCGCCGGGTCGACCTGGCCGCCGCCGAAGGAGACCGCGTAGAAGCCGCGCGGGACCTCGGCGATCATCTCCTCGGGGGTCGCGTCGCCAGGGGCGATGTAGGTGTTGGTCATTCGCGGGATCGGCAGGTGGCGGAAGCTCTCGCGGCGGCCGTTGCCGGTTGAGGCGACGCCGGCGCGCTCGGCGGTCAGGTGGTCGTAGAGGTAGGAGGTGATGCGGCCGTCCTCGATCACCAGCGTTTTCTGGGTCGGCTGGCCCTCGTCGTCGATCCCGTCGCTCCCCCACTCGCCCGGCAGGCGCCCGTCGTCATAGGCGTTCAGTAGCGGCTCGGCGACCCGCTCGCCGAGCTTGCCGACGTAGACGCTGGCGCCCTTCTGGATGTGGTCGGCCTCGAGGCCGTGGCCGGTCATCTCGTGGAAGAGGACGCCGCCGAAGCCGCCGCCAACGACCACCGGCATCGAGCCCGAGGGAGCGGGGACGGCGTCGAGCAGGGTGAGCGCCTTCGCCGCCGCCTGCTCGGCGATCTGGGCCGAGTCGTCTTCGAGCAGCTCGTAGCCGCGGTGGGCGCCGAGGGTCTCGGCGCCGGTCTCGACCGAGCCCTCGCGGCGGGCGACCACCTGAGCGCCGATTCGCACCCGGGTCCGGTCGTCGCCGGTGAAGAGACCGTCGGAGTTGGCCAGGGCGACCTCGCGCCGGGCCTCGGCGTAAGAGGCGGTGAGCTGGGCGATTTCCGCGCCCCTGGCGCGCCCGCGCTCGTCGAGCTCGCGCAGCATCTCGGCCTTGCGCGCCGCCGGAACCTCTTCGGGCCGGCGCGCGATCGGCAGCGGCGTCGTCTCCCGCGCCTGCAGCGGCTGCGGCTCGCGCCGGTCGCCTCTCAGCGCCGCCGCGGCTTCGTCGGCGGCGCGCTCGAGGTCGGCCGGGTCGAGCCCGTCCACGTGGGCGAAGTAGGTGGTCCCGCCCTCGACGACGCGGACGCCGGCGCCCTCCTCGGCGCCGGTCTGCACCGACTCGATCCGCTGCTCGTCGATCGCCAGAACCTGGCCTCGGCGGCGTTCGGCGAAGACCTCGGCGAAGCGGCCGCCGTTGGCCAGCGCGCGGGAGAGGACGCGGGCGGCAACGTCCTGGTCGAGCAGCGGCGTCACGCCTTCGACCCCTTTTTGTTCCCAGCGACCTCGATCAGCCGCCCGGCGGCAACGAAGAGCTCGGCGCCGGCGGTCGAGTCCTGGGCGTGGTCGGCGCTGCGGCCGCCGGCGTAGTAGAGGCGGGCGAAGGGCTTGCGGGCGACGCGGCGGCGGCGCATGAAGGCGGCGGCCTCGTCGGCGTAGGCGGAGACGCGCTCGAGGAGGATGCGGTGCGGCTTCTGCATCAGTGCTCGCCTCGCGCCAGTTCGCGGAGGATCGAGCGGAGGTCGAAGAGCATCAGCGAGGCGAGGGCGAAGCGCTCGGTGACGGCGATCGCCGCGAGGCCCTCGTTGCGAATCGCGAAGACCTCCCCCTGCTCGGTGGCGATGTGGACCTGCTCGACGGGCGTCTCCTCGGCCGCGTCGGCGGCGGCGAAGAGCGTCGCCGCGTCCTCGGCCCAGCGCTCCGGCTCCCCGCCGGTCGCGGCCAGCGCGTCGCCCTCCGGACCCAAGACGGCGGCGCCGCGCAGGTCCGGCGACATCTCTGTCAGGAAGGCCAGCGCCGCCTCCGCGGACTCGCTGCTCGGGGCGGTGGCTGCGGGAGCGTCGGCCATCTGCGAAAAACTACCGACCGTGACTCTCGCCCGAGCCTCCTGGATCATCACCGTCGCCATCTGCGCGATTGCCGCGGTCCTCTTCGCCTTCAGCGGCTACACCGGCTACGCGATCACCCTGGTCGCGGTCGGGCTGGCGGCTGGAGTGAACCTGCTGCCCCCGCCCTAACCCGATCGGTACGGGCCCTCTTCGCGCTCGCGGAAGGAGGTCTCCGGCTCGACGTGGATCAGGACCTCGGCCTGGGGGATCTCGGCCTCGATCGTGTCGCGCATCTCGTGGGCGAGCTCGTGGGCGCGCTCGAGGCTGGTGCCGGAGCGGTACTGGACGTGGAAGTCGATGTGGCGACGGGAGCCGGCGCGGCGGGCGCGGAGCTTGTGGTAGCCGGCGACCTCGGGGGTGCGGGCGGTGGCGATCGCCGCCTCGATCCGGTCCATCTCCTGCTCCGGCAGCGCTTCGTCGATCAGCACCCCGGAGGAGCGCCGGACCAGGGTGAGGCCGGCCCAGACGATCGCCACGGCGACGAGCAGCGCGGTGATCGAGTCGAAGGCGGCGATGCCGGTGATATCGACGATGCCGAGGCCGACGAGGACGCCGGCGGAGGTCATCGCGTCAGTGCGCAGGTGGGCCGCGTCGCCCTCGAGCGCGGGCGAGTCGGTGAGGCGGGCCTTGCGGTAGAGGTAGCCGGAGACGAAGAGGTTGGCGAGCACCGAGAAGCCCATAACCGCGATGCCGAGGCCGACGCTTTCGATCTCCGAGCCGACGACCAGGCGGTGGGTCGCCTCGTAGACGATCACCGCGGCGCCGACCAGGATCAGAATCCCCTCGATCGCCGCCGCCAGGTTTTCGACCTTCTCGTGGCCGTAGGGGTGCTCCTCGTCGGCCGGCTCGTCGGCTTTGCGGACCGAGACGAAGGCGATCACCGAGGCGACGAGGTCGATCAGCGAGTGGACCGCCTCGGTGATGATCGCGATCGAGCCGGTGATCGCCCCGGCGGCGAGCTTGAGCGCGATCAGAGCCGAGTTGGAGGCGATCGAGAGCGCCGCCGCCCGGCTTTTGACGGTCATGGGGCCGCCTCTGCCTCCAGGCCGAGGTGGCGGGCGAGCATCCGCGCCGCCTTGCCCCGGTGGCTGACCGCGTGCTTCTCGGCGGTGGTCAGCTCGGAGAACGTGCGCCGGTCGCGCGGGCCGGTCTCATCGGGGA
>JBQCHW010000229.1:0-4839 GCA_051954315.1 Solirubrobacterales bacterium | reverse complement strand
GATCGACGGCGCCACCCGCGGCTCGGCCAGCAGCTCTCGCATCCGGTCGCTCATATGTCGGAACCTAGACGACCAGGCGGCGCTAGGCAGGCTGCAACATCGACGCCCCGCACGACTGACATTCCATGTCAGCGGTGTTGGTCATCCGGGCGATCGTCTGGTGCTCGCCGCAGTTGGGGCACTGGGAGACGAGTTCGAAGCGGCTGAGGCAGTTGACGCAGCGCAGCCGCCCGGGCAGCTGGGTCGGGCGCAGCCAGGGCTCGCCGCAATTCGGGCAGGGGGCTCGGTCCAGCAGGTTCTTGCCCCCCGAAGTTGACTGGTTCGGGTCGCTCATGCCCTAATCATGGCGGTTCAGGAATCCGTTCTGGTCAGTCGGGCGATGAAGAACCCGGTCGTGCGATCGCGGTCGGGGCGCAGCTGCAGGCAGCGCGGCTCGGCCGGGGCGGCCAGATCGGGCGCCAGCGAGCCGAGGTCGTCCAGCTCCAGCGGCGGCGCCCCCTCCTCGCTCCCGGCCGCCGCTAGGAGGGCGGCGATCCGGTCCTCGTTCTCGCGGCGGGAGATCGTGCAGGTCGAGTAGACGAGGGTGCCCCCCGGCCGCAGGACGGCGGCGGCGTTGCGCAGCAGCTTGTCCTGGACCTCGAGCAGGCGCTCGATCGTCTTCGGGGTCTTGCGCCAGCGGGCGTCGGGGCGCGAGGCGAGGGTGCCGAGGTCCGAGCAGGGGGCGTCGAGGAGGACGCGGTCGAAACCCGGCGCCATCCCGGGCTCGGTCGCGTCGGCCTCGATCACGCTGACGCTGTGGATGCCGAGGCGGGACGCCTGGGCGGCGACTTCGGCGGCCCGGGCCGGGTCGATCTCGACCGAGATCACCTCGCCGCGATCGCCCATCCGCTCGGCGATCTGGCCGGTCTTGATCCCGGGGCCGCCGCACATGTCGAGCACGTGCTCGCCCTCCTGCGGATCGAGGACCTCGACCACGGCGGCGGAGCCGCGGCTCTGCGGGGTCAGCTCGCCGGCCGCGACCGCCGCCGGCACCGCCTCCCCGGTCCGGCCTTCGATGACCAGCATGTCCGGCGCGGCGAGCGGCCAAGGCGCCTCGGGCAGACGCGCCTCCACCCCGGCCTCGCGCAGCCGCGCCAGCAGCGCCTCGCGATCGGTGCGCAGCGGGTTGACCCGCATCCCAACCTCGTAGCGCTCGTTGCAGGCGGCGAGGGTCGAGCGGGCGGCGTCGGCGCCCAGCTCCCGCCACCACATCTCGGCCAGCCACTGCGGCGCCGAGTCGGCGACCGCGGCGGCGGCCGGAGTCGAGTCGTCGCCCAGCAGCTCCTTCGTCAGCCCCTCGCGCTCGCGCCCCGCCCGCCGCAGGATCGCGTTGACGAAGCCGGACGCATGGGCGGCACCGGCGCCCTTGACCAGCTCGACCGCCTGGTCGACGGCGGCGTGGTCGGGGGTGGCATCGGCGAAGAGCAGCTCGTAGAGGCCGAGCCGCAGCGCCGCCAGCACCGGTGGGTCGAGCAGGCGCGTGGAGCGTTTGGCCAGCCGCTCGATCGCCACATCGGCGGTGCCGCGCCGCTGCACCGCCCCGTAAGCGAGCCGCTGCGCCTGCGCGCGGTCGCGCCCCTCCAGTCCGAGCCGGTCGGCCTCGGCCCGAAACGCCCGCTCGGTGAAGGCACCGTCCTCGAAGGTGGCACGAACGGTGGCGTAAGCGAGAGCCCGCGCGGGCGAAACCCGATCGAACCGCATCAAATTTCCTGCCCAGCAGCCCGGAAATTTGATGCAGTTCGGAAATCCTGGCTCATAGACGGGGCGGCTCGTGGCCGCGGAGGTAGGCGTCGGCGGGCATCGGCTTGCCGCCGGGGGGTTGGACGACGTCGAGTTGGAGCGCGGTCTCGGCGCAGCCGAGGAGGAGGGCGCCTTCGCTCGCTTCCAGCGTTCCCTGCGGCACGTCGGCCTCAACCGCGCGTGCCGCGCGGACGCCTAGCCGCTCGCCCTCCGCCGTCTCCAGGTAGACGCCGACGTGCGGGGTCAGCGCCCGCACCTTCGCCGCCAGCTCGGCTGCCGGCCGCGCCGGGTCGAGGCGGCGGTCGGCGGACTCGATCTTCTCGGCGTAGCTGACGCCGTCCTCGTTCTGCTCGACGAACTCCAGCGCGCCTTTCGCCTGCAGGTCGAGGGCCCGCACCAGCAGATCGCCGCCGAGCTCGGCCAAGCGCGCCGAGAGTGAGGCGAAGTCCTCTTCGGGGCCCAGCGGAACCTCCTCGCAAAGCGCCACGGGGCCCGAGTCGAGTCCGGCGGTCAGGCGCATCACGCAGACGCCCGTCGTCTCGTCCCGGACCATGATCGCCCGCTCGATCGGCGCCGCGCCGCGCCAGCGCGGCAGCAGCGAGGGATGGACGTTGAGGATCGGGAACTCGGAGAGGAGCGGCTCGCGGATCAACTGGCCGAAGGCGCAGACGAGGACCGCCTCGGGCTCGGCGGCGCGGATCCGCTCCAGCGCCCCCTCCTCGTTGACGTTCTCCGCCTGCAGCAGCTCCAGCCCCAGCTCGCCGGCCGCGAGCGCGGCCGGCGGCGGCGAGACCTTGCGGCCGCGGCCCTGGCGCCGGTCGGGCGGCGTCACCACCAGCGCCGGGCGGTGCGGCGAGCCCGCGAGGCGCCGCAGGACGGTGGCGGCGAACTCGGAGGTCCCGAGGTAGGCGGTCCTCACGCGTCGGTGCGCGGCTCGCGCAGCTCGCCCTCTTCGCCGATCTCTTCCTCGGCAGAGGGGCTGTAGCTGCCGCCCTCGCGCAGCGCCCGCAGCGCCGCCTTGCGCTGGTGGCGCTCGGTGCGGTCGAGGATCAGGACCCCGTCGAGGTGGTCGATCTCGTGCTGGAGGACCCGCGCCTCGAGCCCGGCGGCCTCGATCACGATCGGCTCGCCCTCCATGTCGCGGCCGCGGAAGCGGGCGTAGAGCGGCCGCTCGACCTCCATCGTCACCCGCGGCAGGCTGAGGCAGCCCTCCTCGGCGACCGCGGTTTCCTCCGAGAGCCACTCGATCTCCGGGTTGACGATCGCGCTCGGCTCGCCGTCGGGGCCGGCGTGGAAGACGAGGAGGCGGCGGAGGACACCGAGCTGGGTCGCGGCGAGGCCGACGCCGAGGCCGTCGCGCATGATCGCGTACATCCGCTCGACCTCCGTCCGCAGCTCGGGGCCGAAGTTGGCGACCGGCGAGGCCTTGCTCTTCAGCACCGGGTCGCCGAACTTGACCACGTGGGCCAGCGCCGCTTCCCGGCGCTCGATCATCTCGACCTGAAGCCGCTGCTGCTCGGCGTCGCGCTGCTGCTGCTCGGCGTCGCGCTCTGGAGTCTGGACCTCGTCGCTCATCGAATCTGAGTCTAAGCGGCTGTTGCGTTCTGATACTTCCTGCGGCCGAGCTCATGTCCTCACCCCGGATCGCCATCGCCACCTGCGCCTTCTACGACCGCGAGATGGTCGACGACGAGCTGCTGGCGGGGGCACTGCGCGAGCGCGGGGCCGAGGCGCAATCGGTCGCCTGGGACGATCCTGACGTCGATTGGAGCGGCTTCGACCTCTGCCTGGTCCGCTCGACCTGGGACTACCACGACAAGCACCGAGAGTTCCTCGCCTGGACGCGGCGGGTGGAGGCGGCGGCGGGGCTGCGGAACCCGGCCGGCCTGATCGCCTGGAACGTCGACAAGGGCTACTTGCGGGAGCTGGCGGCGGCGGGGGTTCCGACCGTGCCGACGGTGTGGGTGGAGCGGGGCGACGAGGTTGATCTCGAAGAGGTTCTGGTGGGCAAAGGATGGACCGAGGCGGTAGTCAAGCCGGTCGTCGATCTCGGGGCGCGGAACCTGCAGCGAGCGCGGGCCGGTGAGGGATCGGGCGCCTTGGAGCTGGCGCTGCGGCGACATCCGCGGGCGATGGTCCAGCCCTTCCTGCCGTCGCTTGAATCCGAGGGCGAGCTCTCGCTGATCTACGTCGACGGCCACTTGACCCACGCGGTCCGCAAGCGCGCCGCTCCCGGCGACTTCCGGGTTCAGGGGATCTGGGGCGGCACGGTCGAGCGCGCCAAACCCGGCCTTGAGGCGGTGCAGGTGGCCGAGCGCGCCCTGGCCCAGCTCGACGAGGCGCCGCTCTACGCCCGGGTCGACCTCGTCGCCGATCGCGACGGCGCCCTCAACCTGATCGAGCTGGAGCTGATCGAGCCGAACCTCTATTTCACTCAGCACCCGCCAGCCGCGACGGCGCTCGCCGAGGCGGCGCTACTGCGGATCGACGTCGACGCCTAGGGCGACGTCCTTCAGCGAGCGGTCCCCCGCCCGCTTCTCGACCGCCTCCCGCACCGCCGCGACCGTCCCCTCGCGGTCGTCGGCCTTGATCAGGATGCGACGACGGTGGCGGTTGCGGACCCGGAACATCGGCGCCGGCCCCAGCAGGTCGGAGCCCTTCGGAAGCGTGCGCCGCAGCTCTTCGGCGACGGCGACGGCGACCTCGTCCAGCCGCCCCTCCTGCTCGGAGGCGAAGTTGATCCGGGTCAAGTGCGAGAAGGGCGGGTAGTGGAGCGCGCGCCGGCGGCCCAGCTCGACCTCGAGGAAACCGGCCGAGTCGTGGCGGGCGGCGTGCTCGATGCTGGAGGCGTGCGGGGCGAGGGTCTGGACGATCACCTCTCCCCCGGCCTCGCCGCGGCCGGAGCGGCCGGCCAGCTGGGCGACCATCGCGAAGGTCCGCTCCTCGGCCCGGAAGTCGGGAAAGCGGAGGGTGGCGTCGGCGTCGAGAATCGCGCTCAGCGTCACCTCCGGGAAGTCGTGGCCCTTGGCGACCATCTGGGTGCCGACCAGGACCGCGCTC
>JBQCHW010000228.1:0-6076 GCA_051954315.1 Solirubrobacterales bacterium | reverse complement strand
GCGGGCAGGTCGCGTCGATCGTCTGCAGGTTGCGGGCGGCGGCGTTCTCGTGAACGGCCGGCGCCACCCCGTGGGCGGAGAAGACGACGATCGCGCCCTCGGGCACCTCGGTCTCCTCCTCGACGAAGATCGCGCCGCGCTTGGCCAGTTCCTCGACCACGTGCTTGTTGTGGACGATCTCCTTGCGGACGTAGACGGGGGCGCCGTGGAGCTCGAGCGCGCGCTCGACCGTCTGCACGGCGCGGTCGACGCCGGCGCAGTAGCCCCGGGGCGCAGCGAGCAGCACCCGTTTCGGGCCGGTAAGGGTGGCGGGCATGTCTTCAGGGTACAAGGGCGGAGCGGTGGCCGGATTGCCAATAATCGAGCGGGAATGCCCCGATTTTGCGGTCTAAGTAGCCTTGCCCGATGGCAACTTCCGGACGCCACTTGGACCGCCTCACCTCGGTGGACGCCTCGTTCCTGACGAACGAGAGCTCGAGCAGCCACATGCACATCGGCGCGATCCTGATCTTCGAGGGCCCGCCGCCCAAGTACACCGACCTGGTCGAGCACGTGCGCGGCCGCCTGCCGCTGGTCCCGCGCTTCCGCCAGAAGCTGGTGGTGCCCCCGCTGGAGGCCGGTCGGCCGCTCTGGGCCGACGACGTCAACTTCAACCTCACCTACCACATCCGCCACACCGCGCTGCCCGATCCGGGCGGCGAGGAGGAGCTGAAGAAGCTGGCCGGGCGGATCTTCTCCCAGCAGCTCGACCGGCTGAAGCCGCTCTGGGAGCTGTGGCTGGTGCAGAACCTCGAACGCGACCGCTTCGCGATCCTGACCAAGACCCACCACGCTATGGTCGACGGCGTCTCCGGAGTCGACATCGGCACCGTCCTCTTCGACCTCGAGCGCAACGCCGAGCCGCTGGACCTGGAGGACGAGTGGGTGCCGCAGCCCGAACCGGGGACGACCGAGCTGGTCGCCCGCGCGGTCGCCGACGCGGTGGCGGCGCCGGTGAAGCTGGCCGAGCGGGCGGTCGACGTCGTCCGCAACCCGGAGACGACCGCGCGCAAGGCGGTCGAGGCGCTGGAGGGAGTCGGCGAGATCGTCAGCGCCTTCGCCGACCCGGCCCCGGACGTGCCGCTGAACGAGGAGATCGGGCCGCACCGCCGCTACGTCTGGGCGCGCTCGGAGCTGGCGACCTTCAAACGGATCAAAGACACCTTCGGCGGCACCGTCAACGACGTCGTCCTCGCGGTGATCACCGGCGCCCTGCGCGAGTGGCTGCACGTGCGGCGGATCCGCACCGAGGGACTGGAGCTGCGGGCGCTGGTCCCGGTCTCGATCCGCAGCGAGGACGAGCGCGGCGACCTCGGCAACCGGATCGCGCTGATGCGCGGGCCGCTGCCGGTCTACATCGAGGACCCGGTGCGGCGGCTGCGGACGATCAGCGACGCGATGGCGGGCCTGAAGCGCTCCAAACAGGCGCTCGGCGCCGAAGTGATCTCCCGCTTCAACGACTTCGCGCCGCCGACGATCCTGGCGCAGGCCGCGCGGATCAACTTCTCGACCCGCCTCTTCAACCTCATTGTCACCAACGTGCCCGGGCCGCAGATGCCGCTCTACGTCCTCGGCAAGGAACTCGAGGACGTCTTCCCGGTCGCCTTCCTGCCGCAGAACCACTGCCTGGCGGTGGCGATCATGAGCTACAACGGCAAGGTCGGGTTCGGCCTGCTCGCCGACTATGACTGCATGACCGACATCGAGGTCGTCAGCGAGGGGCTGAACGCGTCGCTCGCCGAGCTCGAGGCCGCGGCCGGCAAGGCCGCCAAAGCGGCGTAAGCAGCTTCTTCCGCGGGTAGCCGGTAGGCGACGCTCGACCCTCCCTACGCTTCTGCCATGCCCCTTCTTCTGATCCTCCTCTTCATCGTCGTCCCGGTCGCCGAGCTCTACGTGATCATCAAGGTCGGCGAGCTGATCGGCGTCTGGCCGACCCTGGCCCTGCTGCTGGCCGACGCGCTGCTCGGATCGTGGCTGCTGAAACACGAGGGGCGCGGGGCCTGGCGGCGCTTCAACCAGGCGCTGGCGGAGCGGCGGTTCCCGGGGCGCGAGGTGGCCGACGGGGCGCTGATCATCGTCGGCGGCACCCTGCTGCTGACGCCGGGCTTCCTCACCGACATCGTCGGCGTCTTCTTCTTGCTGCCGCCGACCCGGGCGATCTCGCGGCGACTGCTGAAACGGTTCACGATCGGGCGCTTCATGGTGGTCGGGATGCCGGCCGGTGGTCGCGGCCCCTTTGGCCCGCCGCCCACGAACGGCGGCCGGCGCCCGGCGCGCGATTACGACTACGACGCGACCGCCGAATAGGTCCCAGAGGACGGCGGCCGCGACCCGCGGCTGCCGGGGAGCGGCCGGTCCTGAGATGGCGGCCGGGGAGCGGCAGACGGCGCGCCTCCTAGCCCGCCGGCCGACCCCCGACGACCGCGCCCTCTACCACGCCCACTTCACACGGCCGGAGGTCGAGGCCTGGCTGCGCCCCTCCCCCCTGCCGCCCTTCAGCGCCCAGGTGATCGACGAACTGGTCGACGGCGACCAGGTCCACTGGCAAGACCATGGCTTCGGCCCCTGGGTCCTGGTCGAGAAGGAGACCGGCGCCTTCGCCGGCCGCGGCGGCCTCGCCTGGACCTCCGTCGAAGGCGTCGCCGAAGTCGAGCTCCCCTGGAGCATCGAGCCCCACCTCCACGGCCAAGGCCTAGCCACCGAGGCCGCCCTCGCCGCCTGCGACCACGCCCGCGAGCTCGGCCTCGAGCAGGTAGTCGCCCTCGTCCTCCCCGAGAACACCCCCTCGCGGCGGGTCGCCGAGAAGGCCGGCTTTGAAGAGGACGGCGAGGTCATCCACGCCGGCCTGCCGCATCTGTTGTTCCGACAGCGGCTGAGCTAGAAGCCCAAAGCGAACTTGGCGTCCTCGGTCATCATTTCGGGTGACCAAGGGGGGTCGAAGACCATCTTCGGGTGGACGGCGGTGACGCCGGGGAGGTCGCCGACGAACTCCTTCATCTGCTCGGAGACCTGGGGGCCGATCGGGCAGGCGGGGGTGGTGAGGGTGAACGTGACGTAGACCTCGTTCTGGGCCTCGATGTTGACGTCGTAGACGAGGCCGAGGGAGACGAAGTCGAGCCCGAGCTCGGGGTCGATTACCTCCTCGAGAACCTCGTAGACGTCCTCCTCGGTGAGGGTTTCGTCGTGCTCGGCCGCCGGGGGCGCGGGCTGCTGGTCGGGCGTGGTGATCTGCTCGTCGCTCATCGGTTCATGGTAGCCGGGCGGTCCTTCGGCCTAGTGCTCCCCGCATTTGCGTCGCATAGCGGGACAAAGGCGGGGAGCACTCGTCAGCGCGGCTCGGGGGGCGGGCCGGCGGGAGCCGGGGAGAGCTCCAGCTGGTACCAGCCGACGTCGCGCCAGGCGCCGTGCTTCCAGCCGATCTCTCGGTTGACGCCGACCAGCTCGAAGCCGAGGCTCTGGTGCAGGCCGCAGCTCGCCTCGTTCGGCAGCGTGATCCCGGCGCAGGCCGTGCGGAAGCCGCGCTCGCGGAGGCGGTCGAAGAGGGCCTCGTAGAGGGAGCGGCCGACGCCTTCGCCGCGGGCTCCCTCGCCTATGTAGACCGAGACGTAGGTGCTCCAGCGGTAGGCGGGGCGTTCGTTGAAGGCGGTCGCATAGGCGTAGCCGACGACTTGACCCTCGCGCTCGGCGACGAGCCAGGCGTGGCTCGAGCCGTAGCGCTCGATCCGGGCCGCCATCTCCCTCGCATCCGGCGCCCGTTCCTCGAAGGAGACCGGGCTCTCCTCCACGTGCGGCGCGTAGATCGCCGCACAGGCGGCGGCGTCGCGCCGGGGATCGGCGTCGCGGATCGTCAGCTCAGGCATGGGGGCGGCAAAGCTTAATGTCCCTAGAGGGGCCAAAAGCTCTGCCGCCTCGGTCGATCACTAGGCTGAGCGGCATGAGCGATCAGGGCCAGATCATGCGCCGGTCGATCGGGGTCGTCTTCTCCGACGGCGGCCTGCTGGCGCTGACCTCGCAGCTGCCCGAGGGCGGCCGGAGCATCGAGGACGAGGAGACGACGGCGGTCCTCTGCGATTCCGAAGGCACGCCGCTGACCTTCGAGGAGACGCTCCTCTCGACCGAGTACGGCGAGGATGGCGTGCAGCGCCGGGCGACGCTGGAGCTGTGGCCGTCGGTTGAGGAGATGCGGCCGCTGCGCGGCGCCGGCTCGCTGATCAGCTCGGTCTGCGTGCGCCGCCAGCACCTCGACTCGCAGATCGCCTTCTTCCGCTGGTCGGTCGAAGGCCGCGAGGGGCTCGGCACCTACGAGGTCGCCCGCGTCATCGATGGGTGAGGCCGGCGGCAGCGGGATCCGGGCGGTCGTCTCCGACTTCGGCGGCGTCCTGACCACGCCGCTGCTCGGCAGCTTCGAACGCGTCCAGGAGGAGATCCAGATCCCGGCCGAATACCTCGGGCAGGCGCTGCGTGCCGCCGCCGAGGAGCGCGGCGACAACCCGCTGTTCGAGCTCGAGCGGGGCGAGATGGAGGAGTCCGAGTTCCTCGAGCTGCTGAGCGCCAACCTCGAGCCGCTGCTCGACCACCGGCCCCACCTGCACCGCTTCCGCGAGGTCTACTTCGACGCGCTCGACCCGAACGAGCCGATGATCGAGCTGATGCGAGAGCTCAAGTCGAGCGGCCTGAAGATGGCGATGTTGACCAACAACGTGCGCGAGTGGGAGCCGCTCTGGCGCTCGATGATGCCGGTCGACGAGATCTTCGAGGAGGTGGTCGATTCCGCCTTCGTCGGCTGCCGCAAGCCCGAAGGGCGGATCTACCGGCTGACCCTGGAGCGGATCGGAATCGCGCCGGAGGCCTGCCTGTTCATCGACGACCTCGAGGTCAACTGCGAAGGCGCCGAAAAGGCGGGGATGAAGGCGGTCCACTTCCGCGACAACGAGCAGGCGATCGCCGAGATCCGGGCGACGGTCGGCACGGCCGCCGGCAGCTAGGAGCGTTCGCGGGCGCGCACGTCGGCCGGGATGCCGTTGCCGTCGCTGGGGCGCTCGGGCGCTTCGCGCCAGCGGCGGGCGAACGGCAGCCGCCAGCTGTGGGGGGCGATCAGGGCGCCGATCTCCGCTGGTCCCCATGAGCCCTGCGGGTACGGTTTCACCGGCGGCGGGTCCTGCAGCAGCGGTTCGCTGACTTCCCAGAGCCGCTCGATCCCGGCGGCGGTGGTGAAGAGGGTGCGGTCGCCGATCATCGCGTCGCGGATCAGCCGCTCGTAGGCCTCGACCGCGTCGCCGGCGTAGCCGGTTTCGTCGAGTGAGAACTGCATGCTCGCCTTGTCGAGCACCATCCCCATCCCCGGCCGCTTGCCGTAGAAGGAGAGCGAGACGCGGGAGGACTCGTCGAGGTCGAAAGTGAGGTGGTCGGGGCCGTAGCGGCCGACCCGCGAGTGCTCGGGGAACATCGCGTGCGGTGGCTCGCGGAAGGCGATCGAGATGATCCGCGCGCTTTCGCCCATCCGCTTGCCGGTCCGCAGGTAGAAGGGGACGCCGTTCCAGCGCCAATTGTCGAGTTGGACCTTGAGGGCGACGAAGGTCTCGGTCCGCGAGTCGGGATCGACCCCCTCTTCCTCACGGTAGCCGTCGTACTGCCCGCGCACTACCTGATCGGGGTCGAGCGGCTGCAGGCTGCGGAAGACCTTGTTCTTCTCGTCGGTGATCGGGCCCGGGGCCAGCGCCGTCGGCGGCTCCATCGCGACGAAGGCGAGGATCTGGAACAGGTGGGTGACGACCATGTCGCGGAAGGCGCCGGTCTTCTCGTAGAAGGCGGCGCGGGAGCCGACCCCGAGCGTCTCCGGCACGTCGATCTGGACGTGGTCGATGTGGCTGCGGTTCCAGATCGGCTCGAAGAGGCCGTTGGCGAAGCGCAGGGCGAGGATGTTCTGCGCCGCCTCTTTGCCGAGGAAGTGGTCGATCCGGAAGACCTGGTCCTCGTCGAGCACGCTCAGCACGAGGTCGTCGAGGGCCCGGAAGGACTCCGGCGAGGTCCCGTACGG
>JBQCHW010000227.1:0-4351 GCA_051954315.1 Solirubrobacterales bacterium | reverse complement strand
GGTCGAGGACGGCGACTTCCTCGACGAGGTCGTCGCCGAGACGATGCCCGAGGCGGTCGTCCATTACGGCCAGCAGGCCTCGGCGCCGTTCTCGATGCTCTCGCGCGAGCGTGCGGTCGAAACCCAGCACGCGAACGTGATCGGCAACCTCAACCTGCTCTTCGCGATGCGCGACCACGTCCCCGAGGCGCACCTGGTCAAGCTCGGGACGATGGGCGAGTACGGCCAGCCCGACATCGACATCGAGGAGGGCTACATCACGATCCAGCACAAGGGGCGCGAAGACACGCTGCCCTACCCGAAGCTGCCGGGCTCGCTCTACCACTGCTCGAAGGTCCACGACTCGACCAACATCCACTTCGCCTGCCGCACCTGGGGCCTGCGCGCGACCGATCTCAACCAGGGCGTCGTCTACGGGATCGCGACCGACGAGACCGCTCAGGACGAGCGCCTGATCACCCGCTTCGACTACGACGAGCTCTTCGGCACCGTCCTCAACCGCTTCTGCGTGCAGGCGGTGATCGGCCACCCGCTGACCGTCTACGGCGAAGGCAACCAGACCCGCGGCTTCCTCAACATCCGCGACACCCTCGCCTGCGTCGAACTGGCGGCCCTGAACCCGGCCGAGCGCGGCGAGTTCCGCGTCTTCAACCAGTTCACCGAGCAATTTTCAGTGCTCGAGTTGGCCGGGTTGGTCAAGGAAGCGGGCGAACACCTCGGCTACAGCGTCGACATCCAGCACTACGAGAACCCGCGGGTCGAGAAGGAAGAGCACTACTACAACGCGATCCACACCAAGCTGCTCGACCTCGGCCTCGAGCCGACCCTGCTGGGCGAGGAGCTGGTCGAGTCGATCATCCACGCGATCGAGCGCCACAAAGGCCGCGTCGTCGAGACGGCGATCGACCCGAAGACCCGCTGGAACCCGGCGAAATCGCCCGCGGGCCAGGCGTAGCGAAGCTCTCGATCCAGCTCGATCCGGCCGACGGGCCCGACGCGGCGCCGCTGGTACCATCGCCAGTTCCTATGCGCGCCGCCGACACGTTGATGGAAAGCCTCAAGGCCGAGGGCGTCAAAGACGTCTTCGGGATCCCCGGCGGGGCCAACCTGCCGACCTACGACGCCCTCTACGACGCCGACTTCCGGCACGTCCAGGTGCGCCACGAGCAGGGCGGCGGCCACGCCGCCGAGGGCTACGCGAAAGCCTCCGGCCGGGTCGGCGTCGCCTTCGCCACCTCCGGTCCCGGCGCCACCAACCTCGTCACCGCGATCGCCGACGCGATGATGGACTCGACCCCGACCGTCTTCATCACCGGCCAGGTCCGCACCGAGCTGATCGGCACCGACGGTTTCCAGGAGGCCGACATCCTCGGCGCCACGCTGCCGTTCGTGAAGCACTCCTTCGCGGTCACCGATCCGCGCCAGATCCCCGAGTACGTGCACCAGGCCTTCCACGTCGCCTCGACCGGGCGGCCAGGACCGGTCCTGCTCGACATCCCGCAGGACCTCTCGCGCGCCGACATCGACTACGTGCCGCGGACCGAGCCGGTCGAGCTGCCCGGCTACAAGCCTTCGACCGACGGCAACATCAAGCAGATCCGGATCGCCGCGAAAGCGCTCGCATCCGCCCGGCGGCCGATCTTCTACACCGGCGGCGGCGTGATCAACGGCAACGCGAGCGCCGAGCTGCGCGAGCTGGCCGACTCCGACCGCTTCCCGGTCACCTCGACCCTGATGGGCCTCGGCGGTTTCCCGGCCTCCAACGACCGCTTCCTCGGCATGCTGGGGATGCACGGCACCTGGACCGCCAACCAGGCGATGGACAAAGCCGACCTGATCGTCTGCATCGGCGCCCGCTTCGACGACCGCATCACCGGCAAGCTCGACGAGTTCGCTCCGCACGCCAAGGTCATCCACATCGACATCGACCCGGCTGAGATCTCGAAGAACGTCGGCGCCCACATCCCGATCGTCGGCGACGTCAAGCAGGTGCTGCCGAAGCTGACCCGCGAGTACCGGGCCCTGCAGACCGACTCCAGCCGCCTCGACGAGTGGTGGAACACCCTGCGCGGCTGGCAGGAGGCGCACCCGCTCTACTACGAGCCCGCCCAGAACGGCGAGATCAAGCCGCAGTTCATGATCGAGGCGATGCACCGCGCCACCCAGGGCGACGCGATCATCACCTCCGACGTCGGCCAGCACCAGATGTGGACCGCGCAGTACTACGGCTTCGACAAGCCCCGCCGCTGGATCAACTCCGGCGGCCTCGGCACGATGGGCTTTGGCCTGCCGAGCGCGATCGGCGCCAAGGTCGCCTGCCCCGACGAGCAGGTCGTCTGCCTCGCCGGCGACGGCAGCCTGATCATGAACATCCAGGAGCTCGCCACCTGCGTCACCGAGAACGTGCCGGTGAAGATCTTCCTCCAGAACAACGGCTACATGGGCATGGTCCGCCAGTGGCAGGAGCTGTTCTGGGACCGCCGCTACAGCTCGGTCGAGATGGGGGCCAGCCCCGACTGGGTGAAGCTGGCCGAGGCCTTCGGCGCCAAAGGGATGCGCTGCGAGGACTCCGCCGACCTCGAGGAGCAGATGGTCGCGGCGCTGGAGCACGACGGGCCGGTGCTGATGGACGTCCGCACCGTCCGCGAGGAGAACTGCTACCCGATGATCCCGCCGGGCAACGCCGCCCGCGACATGGTCGAGGCGCCGCGAGGGGCGGTCCACTGATGGAGGCAGGAACTTCTCAGCCGGTCAAATTGGAGGACCTGAACCTGCCCGGGCAGCTCAGCGGGCGCAAGCACATCCTCTCGATCCTGGTCGAGAACAAGCCGGGCGTGCTGGCCCGCGTCGCCGGCATCTTCTCGCGCCGCGTCTTAAACATCTACACGCTCGCGGTCGGTCCGACCGACGACGAGAGCGTCTCGCGGATCACGCTCACGCTCGACGGCGCCGTCCACCCGATCGACCAGGTGACCAAGCAGCTGCACAAGCTGGTCAACGTCCTGAAAATCCGCGACATGGAGCCGGAGGAGACGGTGGCGCGGGAGATGGCGCTGTTCAAGGTCTCCTCGGCGGTCGAGAACCGCGCCGAGATCATCCAGTTCGCAGAGATCTTCCGGGCGAAAATCGTTGACGTCGCGCGGCGGACGATGACGATCGAGGTGACCGGCTCCGCCGACAAGATCGAGGCCTTCGAGCGCATGGTCCGCCCGCACGGGCTCGTCGAAATGGTCCGAACGGGAGAGATTGCCATCGGCCGCGGTCACGACTGAAATGACGGCCCAGAACGTCCTCATACGGCGTCCTCAGTCGCTTGTGTGCAGAGCACACGGCGCTCCCTGCGTCCTTGTCTGAGAACGTTCTGACCGCGTCATTTCGCGTCGCCTTGCAGAGGGGCGCCGAACGGGGCCGACGCACCCTCGTAAGCGTCACCAGGGAGGTTGAGGTGGACGACCCGTGTGCGGTCGTGTTTGCCTCGCGCCTCGCTTCCGAGCGCTGGTTCTGCTGGGAGCAGCCCGATCGCGAATTCGCGCTGGCGGGGCTGGGGGTCGCCCACGAGGCCGCCTCTCGTGGCGATCGGCGCTTCGAGGAGGTGGCCGACGAGTGCCTGCGGCTGGGGGACCACCCGGTCCTCGAGAAGCCGCGGGGGCTCCCGGCCGGGGCCGGGCCCACCTGGCTCGGTGGCTTCGCCTTCGATCCCGAGGGCGGGGCCAGCTCGACCTGGTCCTCGCTTCCGCCGGCTTCGCTGGTGCTGCCGCAGATCTCGCTCTGCCGTCGCGGCGAGCGCGCCTTCCTCACCGTCAACGCGGTGGTGCGGCCGGGGGAGGGGGTTGACCGGCTCGCCGAGGAGCTGGGGGCGCGGGTCTCCGGGCTGCGCCTCGACGCGCCGCTGCCGCTGCTCGACCCCCACCCGACCGCCCACCCCGAGATCCGCAGCGCCCGCCCGCCGCGCGAGTTCGAAGCCGCGGTCGAGGGCGCCACATCCCGGATCGCCGATGGTGAGTTCTCGAAGGTCGTGCTCGCCCGCGAGGTGATCGTCAGCGCCGGCGCCGCCCACGATCCCGCCGCGGTCTTTGGCGCGATGCGGGAACAGTTCCCCGCCTGCTTCTGCTTCTGTGTCGGCACGCCCGAGGCGGCCTTCATCGGCGCCAGCCCCGAGCTGCTCGTCCGCCGCGCCGGTGCCAGCGTCTCCACGGTCGCCCTTGCCGGCTCGACCCGCCGCAGCTCCGACCCTGCCGTCGACGACCACCTCGGCGAGCAGCTGTTGCGCAGCGACAAGGACCGCCGCGAGCAGCGGATCGTCGCTGAGCGGATCGTCCGCGCCCTGCGCCCGCACGCGGTCTGGGTCGAG